>CANKNL010000263.1 GCA_947483345.1 Chitinophagaceae bacterium
CTGAAGCCAAAAGAAATTCCCATCACTGATTTTTTTCATAAAATAGTGATGTTGCGTGACCGCCTGCGTGTGCTGGAACAAAACATTAACAGTCATAAAAAACTGAGTGATGAGGACAAGGTAAATATTCAACAATACATCACACGTTGCTATGGCTCTCTTACCACCTTTAATGTGCTGTTTAAAAATAAGGAGCAATGGTTTGTGGGGGATAAGGCCGGTACAGATTAAAGCACCATACAACATCCTGTCTTTCGCTAAAATAATGGCTAGCCATAACAACATCATGGCCGTAAAAATCCGAATTGTAACCGGAGCGGCAGATGGCTAAAAAGCTATAGACTAAATCTTTCAAAAACTCTGCTTATATTTAAAAAACATTCCTGTTATTTAAATATTTTCCATGTACAAAAAATTATCGCTTTGCTTATTGCTTATGGCCTGTTGCTTATTTGCATCGGCCCAATCTTATAAAAAACTCCACTTCAATTCTATTGTTGTGGATACCCATAACGACATCCCCTCCACAGCCATTGAAAAAGGCGTATCCTTTGATCAAAACCTGCAAACAAAAACACATTCCGATCTGCAGCGCATGCTTGCAGGCGGTGTAGATGCACAGTTTTTTTCTATCTGGTGCGATGGCAATATGCAAAACCCATACGCCTGGGCCAACCGAGAAATAGATACGGTACTGGCCTGGACCAACAGAAACCCGGATAAGATGATGCAGGCATTTACTGCAGCCGATATTAAAAAAGCGGTTACACAAAAAAAACTGGCTGTATTGCTTGGCGTAGAAGGCGGCCACATGATAGAAAATGATCTCAACAAATTAGATGCTTTGTACAACCGCGGTGTTCGGTACATGACCATTACCTGGAACAACTCTACCAACTGGGCAACATCGGCATTGGATGAAACGGCCCCCTCTAAATCTCCCCCGGCGGGAGAGACCTGGAAAGACTCCACGAGAAAAAAGGGTTTAACTGATTTTGGAAAACAGATTATTAAACGCATGAATGAACTGGGCATGCTGGTAGATCTGAGCCATGTGGGTGAACAAACTTTTTGGGATGCCATCAATACCACAACAAAACCCGTTCTTGTGTCGCATAGCTGCGTGTATAGTTTATGTGCCCACCGCCGCAATTTAAAAGACGATCAGATTAATGCAGTGGGTAAAAACGGCGGCGTAATTCATCTTAATTTTTACAGTGGTTTTATCGACAGCAGTTTCGACAGGCGCACAGACCTCTTCAATAATCATCATAAAGCCGAACGGGATTCTTTATTAAAACAAAATCCCGAACCTTATTTTGCCGATGTGTTTTTATTTGAAAAATATCCCGAAGAGGTGAAAGCATTACGGCCACCGCTTTCTGTATTAATTGATCACCTGGATTATATTGTAAAACTGATCGGTGTTGATCATGTTGGAATAGGCAGTGATTTTGACGGGGTTAATTCTTTGCCACAACAACTTGATGATATTACCGCTATGCCGCTAATTACCAAAGAACTTTTAGCAAGAGGTTACAGCAAAAAAGATATTCGCAAAATATTGGGCGAAAATTTTTTACGGGTATTTGAAGCCAATCAGCAGCAATAAATTACGGGGGAAGTAAATTATTTTTAATTTACCAACAGAATCATAAGTTGGAATAATACGATCATTTTTTGCGCTATGGCATGGCGTTGCCGGATTGAAACAACTATGAATAATGTATCTTTATAACATGGCAGATAAAGCAAAACCAATATTTAATAAACGGATTTTTTGGGATGTGGTTTTTGAAAACATACACTACGATGCCAAAGCTAACTTTGTAATAGAACGTGTTTTTGAACGAGGAGATGTGGACGATATTCGCAATTGCCGCCGCTATTATGGCGATGAAAAAGTAACAGAAGCGTTATTGAATGCTAAATTTTTACCTGAACATACTATGTATTTGGCAAGTGCAGTAATTAACAGACCATTAAAAGAATTCAAATGTTACACGTTGAGACAGTTGAACCCCACACTTTTTCCGTATTAAAGCAACTTATGGAAATGCCTGAATTACAGGATTTTTCATTGGTTGGCGGCAGCACACTATCTCTTCTATATGGTCACCGTACTTCAATTGATTTGGATTTATTTTCAAACAAGCTATTTGAGAACAATGTTATTATATATGCACTTGAAAAAAAATTTAAAACTTCTTTTGTTAACAGGTCAACAAATCCCCGTTTTGGTATTTTTAGTTTTGTAGATGATGTAAAAATTGATATTATCCGCCACCCACACCCTTTAATAAGACCTGAACTTAATATAGAGGGTATAAGAATGTTTTCAACAGAAGATATTATTGCCATGAAAGTGCAGGCCATTTTAGGCAGGGGTAAAAAGAAAGACTTTTGGGATATAGCAGAACTGCTGCAACATTTTTCTATCGAAGATTTTGTGCAGTTTCATAAAGAAAAATATGTTACACAAAATTTATTAATAACCATACCACAGGCCATTACTTATTTTTCGGATGCTGAAGAAAGCGAAAACCCGATTAGTTTAAAAAAACAAACCTGGGATGGCGTGAAGAAATTTATTAATGCAAAAGTTAGTGAGTATTTGAAGTAAAATCATTATTGCAATTGCTTATACCATTATAAATGAAAAAATATTTTACAGGTAACTTAATAAACCGAACAGTCCTGTTTTTATTAATTACCATTACATCCTATAGCCTATTTGCGCAACCCTTTTTAAAACCCGAAATCGCCCGCTGGGAAAAACAATCAAAAAACATCACCATCATCCGTGATCATTATGGCATACCGCATGTGTATGGCAAAACAGATGCTGATGCTGTTTTTGGTTTATTGTATGCACAATGCGAAGATGATTTCAGAAGGGTGGAGATGAACTATATTGAAAAGCTGGGCCGCAGGGCCGAACTGAATGGAGAAAAAGATCTGTACAACGATCTGCTGATACGGTTGGTAATTGACAGTGCCGATGCCATAAAGGATTATCACAATGCCAACGACAGCCTCAAGAAAATTTTAAATGCCTTTGCTGATGGCGTTAATTATTTTCTATACAAAAATCAAAAGGTAAAACCACGCTTACTCAATCATTTTGAACCCTGGTATGCTTTACTATGGACCGATGGAAGTATTGGTGCCATCAGCACCGGTGGTATTTCTGTTGAAGAATTAAAGAATTTTTATTCGGGCAGTGATGAAGCCTTTACCAAAAGAGAAACCAGGGAAGAAGACCCCACAGGTTCCAACGGTTTTGCTTTTGCTCCCAAGATCACCGAAAGCGGAAGCGCCATTTTATACATCAACCCGCATGTAACATTTTATTTCCGGCCCGAAGTGCATATGATAAGTGAAGAAGGTTTAAATGTGTATGGTGCCGTAACCTGGGGCCAGCCATTTATTTACCAGGGTTTTAATGAGCACTGTGGTTGGATGCACACATCAAGCCAGGTAGATATTTCAGACGCTTACCTGGTAACACTTAACAAAAAATATAATGGCTTGTTTTATGAATTTGATGGGGTAGAAAAATCGGTTAGCAATAAAACCATCTACATTAAATACAAAACAGCAAGCGGTTTTGAAACTAAAACTTTCAATGCGCTGTTTACCCACCATGGCCCCATTATGGCAAAGCGTGATGGAAAGTATTTGAGCCTGCGACATAACAACCGCGATACAAAAGGTTTTATACAAAGCTGGTTGCGTACCAAGGCCCAAAGTTTCGACGACTTTAAAAAAACGATGGACATGGGAGCTAACCCAAGCAACAATACGGTGTATGCCGATGCCGAAGGAAATATTGCTTACTGGCATGGTAATTTTTTACCAAAGCGTGATCCTGCATACGACTGGAGCAAACCTGTTGATGGCAGCACATCGGCCACAGCATGGCAGGGTTACCATACGGTAGATGAAAGCGTGCATATTTACAATCCGCAAAATGGCTGGTTGCAAAATTGCAACTCTACACCTTTTACTGTTGCCGGAAAATTCAGTCCTAAAAAAGAAAACTATCCTCCTTATATGGCGCCTGATAGAGAAAATTTCCGGGGCATCAATGCTGTAAGGGTGTTGGATGAAGAGAATAAATATACGATTGACAAGGTCATTCATGCAGGTTATGATACCAGATTATCTGCTTTTGAAATTTTGGTGCCGGCTTTAATTAGATCATTTGAAAAAAATATTAAAGCAACTGACTCTTTCTATAA
>CANKNL010000264.1 GCA_947483345.1 Chitinophagaceae bacterium
TACATGAAAAAAACCTGCATTGTTATTGTTGGACCAACCGCTGTTGGAAAAACTACCCTGGCTGTAAAAACAGCACTTCACTTTAATACTGAAATTATATCGGCCGACAGTCGCCAGTGTTTTAAAGAATTAAATATTGGCGTTGCCAAGCCTTCGGCAGAAGAACTGCAACAGGTGAAACATCATTTCATCAGTTCTTATTCTATTAAGGAGGAAATGAATGCTGCTATTTACGAGCAATATGCTTTAGCAAAAATAGATGAACTGTTTAAACAACATGATGTGGTTGTAATGGTTGGCGGTACCGGGTTGTATGTAAAAACCTTTTGCAATGGCATTGATGAAGTACCTGTTGTTGATGAAAAGATCAGGAAAAAAATAAATGATGATTTTGAATGGGAAGGATTGGAGTGGTTACAAAAAGAAGTTAAAAAAAATGATCCCCTTTATTATGCCAAAGGTGAAATCCAAAATCCACATCGGTTAATGCGGGCACTGGAAGTCAAATTATCTACCGGCAGATCCATCATCGAATTTCAGACCCAACAAAAAAAATACCGCCCTTTTAATATTATAAAAATTGGATTGGAATTGCCCAGGGAACAATTATACAAAAATATAAACGGCAGGGTAGACGCCATGATGAAAGCCGGTTTACTGGAGGAAGTAAAACAAATGCAGCCTCATAAAAAATTAAATGCCTTACAAACTGTGGGTTACCGCGAATTATTCGGTCATCTGGCCGGTGATTTAAAACTAGAGGATGCCGTTGAAATAATTAAAATAAATACACGTCAATATGCCAAGCGTCAAATGACCTGGTTTAAAAAGGATGAAGACGTGATTTGGTGTGAACCCGATTTTGGGAAATTGATGGATACGATTACTAAACAGAACTTAATATAAACCAGGCAGTTCAATTTATAACTCATGAACTGAGGCTATTGGAAACCTGGTGTTAAAGCCTTTAATTTTTAAAATTCATGATATAATTAACAATAGCCCATTGTTCTTCTTCATCCGGTATTTTCTTATCAAATTTGGGCATGTCTTTACGGCCTATTATTGATTTATAAAAAACCTCACCTGCGTTTTGGGCCTTGAATCCTGCACTGAGAAAGGATCTGATTTCTGTATCAAGTGTGGCGGATTTTGGTCCCTTCCCATCAGCTTTATTACCATGGCATGATTTACAATGGGTGCCATATAAAGTTTTACCCAATTCTATATTGGCCTTATCGGCAGGGTAAGGATTAATCTTGTTTTTATAATTTGCAGGAACAACCCAATCAGTCTGGTTAGGTGTTGTTGTTACCACTACAACAGGTTTTGGAACGTCAACCGGTTTAGGTTCTGGTTTTACAACTTCAGGAGTAACAACGGTTGTGGGCTGTTTAGGGAGGGTGGTTGTATTGGTTGAAGGATTTGTATTATTAACAACAGGTGGTTTACTTTCTGGGATAACTTTTTTTTCAATTGTTATTTTTTTATTAGGCTCTTGTTCTTTTTTAGTATTACTGATAGCCGGGACTTCCTGTTGCTTGATGATAGTTTCAGTTTTGACCAGCGTGTCGGGCATGACCGAAACGACAGGTATTTCCTGCTTTGAGGGTTCAGCCTGATTTGAGGCCTGTTCAGTTTTTTCCTGTTGATTGCAGTTTGATAAACCCAAAATGCTTATTAAAAAAAGGGTTGGTAAAAAAGCAGGGGCTTTAGTTTTAAGTAGATGCATCATCTATTTATTTATTTGATTTTAGTACCCAGGGTTTAAAACAATATACATATCCTCTACAAATATGGGGCTAACAACTCATTCGGTTCACCATTTTATACTGTTGATAATTTCACCCACTACTGCGGGATAACGTATCTGTTCTTCTCTGAAAAGATTAATGCCTATATATATAATTTCGTTAGCATCGGCATACCAGAAATGCCGTTGATGCATTTGCTCCATAAAATAATGTTCTGTTGTTTTAAAAATTTTTCCGCCCACCATAGTATCTTTTAAATTCTGTGGTTGCGAATTTATGGCGGGGTTCATTTTCGATGACATCTTTATAACCTGCTCAAGAGTAAGATTACCGGTATTGGGGGTTCTGATGATTTGTACCACTTCATTTTTACCTGTGCTTCTTAAAACAAGTTTATTATCAGTTTGGGCTTTACTCATAAAAATAGCATTATAGCGTCCCAGTTTATAGTCCCAGTCCCAAGGATATTTTAAAGCTACTTTAGGGGGTTGTGTTTTAAGCCTTTGCCATTTTTGTATGCCTACCGGTGTTAAATACGCTTCAATAACTTCAGCCAACCAGGTCAACGATTTATTAACCGTATTAAAAGTATCTTTTTGTAATTGTCCTAAATAAAATGAGGCTGCAAATGACGTTGCAATAGTCACTTGCCTGGTATCATTATTGTGCCAGGTAGCAGGTTCAATCATGGCAATGACCTGGTTATTCTTCTTTAACTGGTAGCGAAAAAGCCCCTCAGAATAATGCGGAAAAGTATCAATAGTAACGCCATCGGGCAGTCTTACATGTTGTGCATTGGCAGTGGTATAAAAAAATAAAAAAATGAGACCTATCTTTTTCATAATGATATTTTATTGTTTAACAATTTCAACACGGCGATTTAAAGTTTTCCCTTCGTTGGTCGTATTGGTTGATACTGGGCATAAAGAAGCAACCCCTTCTGAACCAAGTCGGGCGGGATCGATCTTGCCGGTTGTAACCAGGTAATTTTTTACAGATAGTGCCCTGTCTTTTGAGAGTTTGATATTATTGGTAAAAACGCCGGTATTGTCTGTATGACCAACCACATAAATTTTTACCGTTGAATTTGTATTGAGATAATCAATAACCGTTTGTAATGCTTTTTCCGATTCGGGTTTTAGGGTAGCTTTATTGACATCAAACAGAATGCCATATAAGGCAATCTTTCCATCGCGGTCTATACCTTCACTCATATTTATTTCAATATCCTGTTTCATGTCTTCCACTTCTACAATGATCACTTCAAATCCCCTGTCATCCGGATCTATGGCATTTTCAATTTGAAAATAAACGGTTCTGCCGTTCTGCTTCATTTTGAAAAAACTTTTGTTTAATGCAAGTGATTCTCCTTTTGCATTTAGCACGGCATTGTAATAATTGGCATGTATCTGAGCACCACTAAAAAGGCGGGGTTCTTTGGGGTCTTTTGAATAAGAGATTTTTATAAATCGGCCACTAAGCTCTTTGTATTCACGTATATCTTTTGTGTTGATAAAAGAAAATTTATGGGTATTGAATTCACTTGTCTGGCAATTTCGGATAAAGAAGCCAGGCATACGGGTCATGTATTTGGGTTCGGCATTTTCGCATCCGGCCTTGTCCTGTGCTTGTATGGTTAATGAAAAAAGGGTAATCGTAATAAAAATAAAAAATCTCATAAAAGAATACTTTTAAATATCAATGATTGAATTTCTTAAAGTAATACAAATAAATTTTAAGCCAATGTGGGATACAAAATTTGAACCCAGAATTAAAAATAATTTACGGCTATATTTTAATTAACCGGCTGTTCTTTAAAAAGCTGCACCAGCTCGGCCCCTTTTTGTAATGCCTGTTCATTTATTACAAGCAGGTAATGGTATTTTTCAGGTAATACTTTTTTTAAAGCTTCAAGTATAGCGTCATGTTTAACAATCGGTTTCAACTGCAGATAAGCACCCAGTATAATCATGTTCATAATCTTTGCATTCTTCATTAAAAAGGCTTCTGTGGTCGCCGGAATACCAATGATATCGATATCGGTTCTGGTACTGGGTTTAAAGATATTACCCGATTCGTAAAGTAGTAAACCACCCGGTTTTATTCTGGCGGCAAATTTATCCATCGAAGGCTGGTTAAGTACGATGGCCGAATCAAAACAGGAGATAATGGGAGAGCTGATCTTAATGTCGGAAATAATAACCATGCAGTTGGCTGTACCGCCACGCATTTCGGGGCCATAAGATGGCATCCATGAAATCTCTTTGTTTTCAACCATGCCGGCATAGGCCAGCGTCATGCCAAGTGATAAGACACCTTGTCCACCAAAGCCGGCAACTATTAGTTCTTCTAACATAATTATTTTTCCTCCTGATTAGTTTTAAGGTCTTCTGCTTTTGGCAGTTTGATATCTCCCATGGGAAATGTTTTTACCATTTCTTCATCAATGAATTTTGAAGATTCCACTGGCGTCATCTTCCA
>CANKNL010000265.1 GCA_947483345.1 Chitinophagaceae bacterium
CTGTACTGAGTATTGACAAAGAAATCACGCCTCTCTTTTTGATCACCGAAAGGATTCGCTAATGGTATAATAAATAAAATCATTTACCTTTTTAACGATGTATAAACTGGTTTCTGAATTGATGAATTCCGGATCAACTAATATCAACAGGTAATACTTACGATCCGGAAAAGGAATGCCCAACTGAACCGATCTGAAAGAAATAAAAACGGCCTGTTCTTCTTTACCCTAATAAAAAAGTTTCTTTCCCAAGCCAAATACACTTTATTTCTTTCATTTTTATAAACAAGCGTCTCAGCTTAACCGTAACCTATTTAAAAGTATTGATTTCATTGGAAGGAAATACGGCATGACTTATTCGAAAGGAAGGCCAAAAAAAAGAACAAAAATAATTTTGTTCTTTTATACTATGCGAATATACACTGTGTAAAAATTACTCCCCGTTAGAATTAAACAGACTATCCACAAAATCCTGTTTATTAAATACCAACAGGTCTTCTGCCTTTTCGCCCACACCAATAAATTTAACCGGTATTTTAAATTGATGGGCAATGGCCAGTACCACGCCGCCTTTTGCGGTACCATCTAATTTGGTAATGGTTAAAGCAGTTACATCGGTTGCTGCTGTAAAATGTTTGGCCTGTTCCAAAGCATTTTGTCCGGTACTGCCATCCAGTACCAGCATCACTTCATGTGGTGCATCTGGTATTACTTTTTGAATAACCCTTTTTATTTTGGTAAGTTCATCCATTAAATAGGCTTTGTTGTGCAAACGGCCTGCCGTATCAATAATGATCACATCCACATTTTTTGCAACACCACTGTTTACCGTATCAAATGCTACTGCTGCCGGATCGCTGCCCATGTCTTTTTTCACGATGGGTACACCGGCACGTTCACTCCAAATAGTCAACTGATCAACTGCTGCTGCACGAAAAGTATCAGCCGCCCCCAATAAAACAGATTTACCGGCCAGCTTAAAATTATGGGCCAGTTTACCAATGGTTGTTGTTTTACCAACACCATTTACACCAACCACTAAAATAATATGTGGTTTATGTCCGGTGGGCAATTCATAGTTTTCATAGCTGCTGTCCTGCGAAGCTGCAACTAAAATATGTTGTACTTCTTCTTTAAGTATTTGATTCAGTTCAGCCGTATTCAGGTATTTATCTTTGGCAACCCGCTTTTCTATCTGTTCAATAATTTTTACCGTGGTTTCAATGCCCACATCAGCACTAACCAATGCATTTTCCAAATCATCAAGTACCGCTTCATCAACAGTACTTTTACCGGCAATGGCTTTTGTTATTTTACTTAAGAAGCCTTCCCTGGTTTTTTCCAGGCCCTGGTTAAGCGTTTCCTGCTGTTGTTTTTTCCCGAATATTTTATCAAAAAGTCCCATAGTTGAAGTTAAAACTGTAACCAGATTCCTGAAATAAACAAAGCTTCCCGAACTATCGGGAAGCTTTACAAAATATTATTATTCATACCAGAAAACTTAGCTGGCTAAGTGATCCTTAATTTTGTCTTTGTGTACGATAGCTTCCTTAAAAGTATATGCACCTGTTTTAGGACTACGTAATGTACGTATAACTTTTGTCCAGTTTTTTGCATCTGCTGCTGCTTTCTGGTCTTTTGTTTTTATCGCGGTTTTAGCTGCTTTTGCCATGATTGTAAGTTTATGAGTTAATTAGTTTATTGGTTTATCCGTATAAACTAATTAACGGATTAACATTTTTATTTAATTTCTTTATGAACAGTTACCTTCTTTAAAATAGGGTTAAGTTTCTTTAACTCTAAACGCTCAGGTGTGTTCTTCTTGTTTTTAGTGGTAATGTAACGACTTGTGCCGGGCATTCCACTTGTTTTGTGTTCGGTACACTCCAATATAACCTGTACCCTGTTACCTTTCTTTGCCATTGTTGTTATTTTATTTGTTTATTGGTAATCCGTTTAAAACGCATAAACGATTTAACTGATAACGGTTTATATCTTTTCTCCGGCTGCACGCAGCTGCTTTACAACAGAAAATAAACCATTCTTATTAATCGTTCTGATGGCTTCAGATGATACTTTAAGGGTAACCCACTTATCTTCTTCTGCAAGAAAATAACGTTTGGTTTGCAAATTTGGTAAAAACCTGCGTTTTGTCTTAATATTTGAGTGAGAAACCTTATTTCCGGTGATCGGCTTCTTTCCTGTAACCTGACATACTCTAGCCATAGTGCTTATTTTTGGACGGCAAAGGTAAGGTTTAATATCAATAATCAATCTTTGAGATGGAAGAAATTTTGATTTTTTATTGAAATCTACCCACAATTAAGGCCAAATTGTTAATAAGCCTAACTTTATCAATATGAAATGGCTTAAAAATAGTCTTCTGGTTATCATTATCCTAGTTAGGGTTATGCCCATTAACGCCACCCAGTTACCTCCTGTTGAATTAACATTGGGTATGACCATAACCCATTCTGTTCAAATTAAGAAAAGCACTTACCTGATAAACGGCACTGATTCAAATGACCGGCCGGTAATTTTAATAAAAGGCGATAATATTATTGTTGATTTCAATAATGCCAGCTTACATGGCAGTATTAGCAAAGCATTTCCTAACCAATTTTATGGATTGGCCATATTGATAAAAGGCCACAATATCACACTCAAAAATGCCCGAATAAGTGGTTATAAAGTGGCCGTGATGGCCGAGGGGTGTACCAATCTAAGCATCATAAACTCCGATTTCAGTTATAATTACCGACAACAGTTACAAAGTAACTGGTTGCATGAAGACGTTAGTGACTGGATGAGTTATCATCATAATGAAAATGACGAGTGGCTGAGATATGGTGCCGGTATTTATTTAAAAGATTGCAATAACACAAGCATCCGTAATAATACAATAACCGGCGGACAATGCGCCTTGATGATGATGCGCTGCAACGACGGCTTGATAACGGATAATGACTTTTCTTTTAACTCGGCCATTGGCATAGGGATGTACCGCAGCAACCGGAATACCATCATCCACAACAAACTCGATTTTAATGTGCGGGGTTACAGCCATGGGTTTTACAACCGCGGACAGGATAGTGCAGGCCTCTTGGTTTTTGAACAATGTAGTGATAATGTTTTTGCCTATAACAGTGTAACCCATGGTGGAGATGGTTTCTTTTTATGGGCCGGACAAACAACTATGGATACAGGAGAAGGTGGCTGTAATGATAACTATGTATTTAAAAATGATTTTAGTTACGCCCCAACAAATGGTGTGGAAATAACTTTCAGTAGAAATCATATTTCTCATAATACGATTAAGGCATGCGACAACGGCATATGGGGTGGCTATAGTTATAATACAAAAATTGACGGGAATATCATACAAGGAAACAAAATTGGAATTGCCATAGAACACGGGCAGGAGAATGAATTCACAAGTAACATCTTAGACAGCAATAAAACTGCTGTTAAATTATGGGCCAGAAAACAGCAACCAACAGATTGGGGGTATGCACAAAAAAAAGATACTAGAAGTAGACATTACCATATTTACAACAATGCCCTATTTAATAATGACATTGTATTTGATATAACGCTAACGGATACTCTAGACTTTAAAGCCAATGATTTTAGAGACAATAAAGTGATCTATCATTTTTCAAATGAGGTCCATTTTATTGATACCTCATTATATACAAAAAAGACAGACTCTGTTGCTGAAAGCAAGCGATTTGTATTCGATTCAAAAAAAGCAACAATCCCTAAACTCCATTATCCTTCAGGCAGAGACCAGATACGCATCACCGAATGGGGGCCTTATGATTTCCGCTATCCCATCCTCTTTTTAAAAAAGATAGATAGCAACCAGGTTTATTATTTTGATGTACTGGGGCCAACAGGCAAATGGAAAATCATCAATTCAAAAGCTGTACAACATATAAGCTTGACCGAAGGCCGATTTCCAGCTGAAATTACGGCGCAAAAAACTGGTACTGATGTGCAGTTAGAATTGAAATATATGGGCGAGGCATTTACCGACCAGTTTGGCAAAACCCAATTGGCTAATACATGGCATCGTTTTTCTTTCAGGGATTTTCAGCCCGATATTACCTGGAACGTAAACTGGTACAACTGGGATGCTGCACATGACCCCAATAAAAATTATGAGCAGTTTAAATCTGTTTATAACAACAGCCCTGTAAAATTTGAGCAAA
>CANKNL010000266.1 GCA_947483345.1 Chitinophagaceae bacterium
TGTATAAGGCCATTGAAAAAGATAAGATCGTTACTTCTATCCGGCTGTTAAATAATGAGGAAAGAATCACCACTATTGCACAGATGATGAGTGGCGAAAAGCCCACTGCAGCTGCATTACAGAACGCCCGGGAGATGCTGGGGAATTAATATTACTTATGTTTTTTATTCTCGCCAATCTTGATATTATTACCATAGCTATTTTGGTGGCAACTCCTTTTTATTTTTTAAACAGGTATCTTCTTAAAAAGATAAGGCCATCAGAAACGGGTAAAAGATTAACGCTCTATTTTAGCAGCGTTTTGTTAGTGGCTTTACTTTACAGTGTCATCAGTGTATTGATAATGTCATGGATAAAACACAGAGGATAGTTATCTTATTTTGAAGCAGCAGTTTGGTGCGAAATAGAATCTTATTAAAAAAGTAACTATATGCGTAAAATAGCAATTATCATTCTATGCTTTTTTATTGTTAGTTGCCAGAAAGAAGTATCGGTTGACACTAATCAAACGACAGCTTCAACATTTGACAGTTTAGTGGGCAGATGGAAATACACGCATGAATATAGATTGGTAACAACTCAGGCCGATACAACTGTAGTTATTGATAGCGTGTACAGCGATCATTATGATCCTTTCTCTTATTTTGAAATTAAACCTGATTCCTCATATAAATTGTGGAGATCAGCCTCCAGGTCATTACCCATGTACGGGTGGGGCGATCGCGGCCGTATAAATATAGATAACTCGTTGCGCTTTATAAGAACGCGAGGTGAATTTTATACAAGTGACGATTTTGCGACTTCTACCCCCTATCCAACAATAGGTTCAGGTCCTCCGTACCGTATCAAATACCTGAGCAGTGATTCGATGGTGTTATTTTTCAGGGTACAGCAAAGCCCTGGACTATATTGGTGGTGGCATGATGTGTATGTAAGATAAAAGATTTGCTTTTGTATATTAAATCCGGATTTTCCTCCGGATTTTTTTTATTTTCAAATAGGGCTATCTTTACCCGATAAAAACTAACAAATGGGATATAACTTATTAAAAGGTAAAAAGGGAATCATATTCGGGGCATTAGACGAAAGGTCAATAGCCTGGCGAACGGCTTTACGCTGCCATGAAGAGGGTGCTGAATTGGTTTTAACCAATGCGCCTGTTGCCATGCGTATGGGTGAAATTAATAAATTGGCAGACATGGTTAATGCGCCTGTAATCCCATGCGATGTGAGCAGTAATGAAGATGTGACCAACCTAATCACAAAGAGTATGGAACATTTTGGAGGCGGTGTTGATTTTATACTGCATTCAATTGGCATGAGTATAAATGTGCGCAAGGGAAAACATTATACCGAAATTGATTATGGATTTAATGCCAAGTCGCTGGATATATCTGCCATGAGTTTGCATCGGGTTTTAGCCACGGCTATGAAGATGGAGGCCATTAATGACTGGGGAAGTGTAGTCGCTTTATCTTATATCGCTGCCCAGCGTGTTTTTCCGGATTATAACGAAATGGCCGATGCAAAGGCTTTATTGGAAAGTGTAAGTCGTAGTTTTGGATATCATTATGGTGTAAAAAAGCACGTTCGTATTAATACCATTTCCCAATCTCCGGTACGTACAACAGCCGGCAGTGGCGTTAAGGGATTTGATGGCTTTGTAGAGTATGCCGAAAAAATGAGTCCTTTAGGTAATGCCAGTGCTGATGATTGCGCCAATTATATAGTGATGATGTTCAGCGATATGTCGAGGATGGTTACCATGCAAAACTTATTTCACGACGGCGGATTTTCATTTACAGGCGTAACCGAAGCCGTGATTAATAAAATGTGATAGCACCGAAATTCCTAAGTTATTGAAGAGGCAACTTGGCGGTTAATAAATTGAATGGCTTTGCTTTTTGTAAAAAATTAAGCCTCCTGATGGTCAGGAGGCTTATTAATATGGCAGATTTCCAGTTCCCCCTTTAGCGGGGAGTTGGCTTTATTAATATTCATCTTCATTAAAAAAGAAATCTTCCTGACTAGGGTAATCTGGCCAGATATCATCAAGGCCTTCATATATTTCACCTTCGTCTTCCAGTTCCTGCAAGTTCTCTACCACCTCTATAGGTGCACCACTGCGGATGGAGTAATCAATTAATTCATCTTTAGTCGCTGGCCAAGGCGCATCTTCCAAATGAGAGGCTAATTCTAGTGTCCAAAACATCTTGTAAAGGGTTTATTTTTTGCAAATGTATAAGTTCATACGGAATATCCAAAAGTGTTTTTTAAAAGCCTTTTTATTGCCCGAATCAATTATTATCAATAAAACGCGAATTGTTGTTGCTTTTAAGGTTGAAATTTGCAATTATTAACTATTTTCGGAGCATGTTAACAGCTACAGGTATTTATAAAAAATATGATCATCTTACTGTACTGAAAGGCGTAGATATTTCTATTAAAAAGGGAGAGATTGTAAGTATTGTGGGTTCATCCGGTGCCGGCAAAAGCACGCTCTTACACATTTTGGGCACTTTAGATAAGGCAGACAAAGGGCAGATTATTTTAAACGGTGAACAAATTGAATCCCTAAGCGGAAGAAAATTAGCGGCATTCAGGAATAAGCATATTGGTTTTGTTTTTCAATTTCATCACCTTTTACCCGAATTTTCAGCATTGGAAAATGTTTGTATTCCAGGCTGGATTGCAGGTGACAAAAAGAGGGAAGTGGTTATAAGAGCCAAAGAATTGTTGAAAACTTTAGGGCTTGGTAATCGTTTGGAGAACAAACCGCAACAACTTTCAGGTGGTGAGCAGCAAAGAGTAGCTGTTGCTAGGGCTTTAATAAACCGACCGGCCATTGTAATGGCCGATGAACCAACCGGTAACCTAGACAGTGCCAATGCCAGGGAATTACATCAGTTATTCATTGAATTGAGAAATACATTTGAGTTAACTTTTTTAATAGTCACTCATAATGAAGAGTTGGCTAAAATGAGTGATAGAATTCTGATGATGAAAGACGGCATCATGTACTAATTCGTCGTGTGCTGCAGTCTTTAATAAATCATTGTTTTTACATTAATGAACACCTCAATAGGCACCTCCGCAAATGATCATAATAGCTAATTAATTCTCGGTTTCCACGGTATATCCTCTACCCTTAGCAAATGACCTATATACCTTGCTAAAACAAAAAGATAATCGCTGAGGCGGTTTAAATATTTAATTATCAAGGGCTCTACAAATAAGTCATTTTCCTGCATATTTACACAAATGCGCTCTGCTCGTCTGCAAACACAACGGGTAACATGGGCCGTAGAAATAGCGATATGACCACCGGGAAGTATAAAAGATTTCATAACGGTTAACGACTCGCTCATTTTATCAATTTCATTTTCAAGGAGCACCACATCGGTTTCTTTTAAATCCGGAATTTTTAATTGTGTTTCTTTATCAGGATCGCAGGCTAGTGAAGAGCCGATGGTAAATAAACGATCTTGTATTTCTTTTAAAATAATTTTTGAAGCGTCGTGAGTAAGCTGATCTGAAGTTAATCCTATAAAAGAATTCAATTCATCAATGGTGCCATATGCATCAATGCGCATATTATTTTTAGGCACTTTGGTGCCTCCTATTAAACTGGTTTTACCCAGATCTCCTGTTTTGGTATATATTTTAAATGCCATGCGCTATGCCTGTTAATTTGTAAAACAACAAAAAAATGAGGAATTAGTTGAAAGTATATGCATATTTATATTAACAGGGCTGATGTTACCGGGTTTGCATTTAACTTATCAGTTTCAACAACCCCATCTCTTAATCTGATAACGCGGTGCGCATAATGAGAGATATCTTCTTCATGGGTAACCAAAATAACCGTATTGCCATCAGCATGTATCTTCCCCATGATCTCCATAATTTCATAAGAGGTTTTTGAATCCAGATTTCCTGTTGGTTCATCAGCTAAAATAATAGAAGGATTGTTTATTAAAGCCCTTGCAATGGCCACACGTTGTGCCTGACCGCCGCTTAATTCATTGGGTTTATGATGACTGCGGTCTTCCAGTTTAACCCTGGTTAAAACTTCCATCGCCCTGTCCATTCTTTCTTTTTTACCAATACCACCATAAACCAAAGGCAATGCTACATTTTCAGCAGCTGTTAAGCGAGGGAGTAAATTAAACTGCTGAAATACAAA
>CANKNL010000267.1 GCA_947483345.1 Chitinophagaceae bacterium
CACACCCGGTTCCCTATACCGAAGATATTGGCCTGGGCAGAACCAGGGAATACATGACCGATGACCAACGTTTTGCCAGCCGCCGGCCTGATGTACTTACGTTCAGCACAGACATACTCACAGAAGATATTACGCTGGGAGGCCCGGTGGTAGCAGATTTAATGACAGCCATCTCCACAACCGATGTCGATTTTGTGGTTAAGTTGATTGATGTTTTTCCGGATGAATATAAATATGATGAAGCGGAATATGGGAAAGGAAATGGTACAGCATATCCCATGGGTGGCTACCAAATGCTGGTACGTGGCGAAATTATGAGAGGCCGTTACCGCAACAGTTTTGCAGTTCCCGAAGCCTTTGTGCCAGGTAAAATAACCGAGGTAAAATACACTTTACCAGATGTGGCACATACATTTAAAAAAGGTCATAAGCTGATGATACAGATACAAAGCAGTTGGTTCCCCTTAACCGACAGGAACCCACAAAAATTTGTTGATATTTACAAAGCTGATGACAGTGATTTTCAAAAAGCAACGATAAAAATTTATCACGACACCAAAATCATTTTACCTGTTTTGAAATAAACCGGTTACAAAATTTACTTTTTATACACTTATAAAGAAACATATTTATGAAATTATTTGTTTTATTATTTTTGATATTATCCGGCTCAAATTTAACTGCCCAAAATAGCCTGAATATTGTACCGGCACCTGCTGAAGTAAAAATGGGTAAAGGGGTTTTTATCCTTACTAAAAATACAAGTATTGTTTTAGAAGGATCTGGCCTGGAAAAAACAGGCACATTTCTTAATGAATATTTACAACAATTATGTGGATATAAATTAAAGATCACTAAAAATTATACAGGCGTTAATACCATTCGTTTGAATTATGAACGAATGGATAATAAAATTACCGGAGCCTACATTTTAACGGCAAAAGACAAAAGTATCAGCATCGCAGGTAACGATGAAAACGGTGTATATTATGGCATTCAAACACTGATGCAATTAATTGAGCAGTCAGCCAACAAACAACTATCAACAAGCAACGTACAACTCGAAATACCACAACTAATTATTAAAGACTACCCCCGTTTCAAATACCGTGGTATGCACCTCGATGTTGGCCGCCACTTCTTCCCGGTTTCCTTCATTAAAAAATACATTGATTATTTAGCCACTTATAAATACAATACTTTTCATTGGCATTTAACCGAAGACCAGGGCTGGCGGATAGACATAAAAAAATATCCCGGCTTAACAGGTATTGGTGGTTGGAGAAACGGAACCATCATTGGCCGTTATCCCGGAACAGGAAATGACCATATGCACTATGGTGGTTCTTATACTCAGGAAGACATTAAAGCCGTTGTACAATATGCCAAAGACAGATATATTGATGTGATACCCGAAATAGAAATGCCCGGCCATAGCAGTGCCGCCATAGCCGCCTATCCCTGGCTCAGTTGTTTCCCGGATAAACCTACAGTTATCCCTGTAAATATGATCTCACAAAAAAGTATTGATGAACAAAAACAAGGTAAAATAAAATTAGTGCAGGAAACCTGGGGCGTATTTGATGATGTGTTTTGTGCAGGCAAAGATTCTACATTTAAATTTCTGGAAAACGTAATTGATGAAGTGAGCGCACTCTTCCCTTCAAAATATTTTCATTTGGGTGCCGATGAATGCCCGAAGACACATTGGAAAATTTGCCCGGCCTGCCAAAAAAGAATGACAGACAATAACCTGAAAGACGAGCATGAACTGCAAAGCTGGTTTGTACAGCGCATTGAAAAATATTTGAACAGCAAGGGGAAAATATTAATTGGCTGGGATGAAATACTGGAAGGTGGCCTGGCACCTAATGCTGTTGTGATGAGCTGGCGTGGCGAAGCCGGTGGTATTGAAGCCGCTAAACAAAAACACCAAGTCATTATGACCCCGGGAAACCCCGTTTATTTTGATCATACACAAAGTAAGAATGAAGACAGTGTAACCATTGGTGGTTATAACCCCATTGAAAATGTGTATGCCTACGAACCCATTCCCAAAGAACTGACTGCAGAGCAAGGTCAATATATTATGGGGGCACAGGCCAATATGTGGACCGAATATATGGACAATACAAGCAAGATCGAATACATGATGTTCCCCCGCATGACCGCACTGAGTGAAGTGTTGTGGAGCCCGAAAGAAAAACGTGACTGGAAAAATTTTGAAAGCAGACTGCCATCGGTATTCGGACGTTTGGATAAACAACAGATCAATTACAGTGCGGCTTATTATGATTTATCATACACCCTTTTGCCCGCAGTAAATAATGACGGGGTATTATTAAAAATGGAGACAAAAGACAAACTGCTGACCATAAAATATATGGATGATGAATTAAAAGCCCAGATGAATCTGCCACATAAAAATGAAAAGGGTGAAACAGTTGATTCACTTTCTGATATTTATTGGGGTGAGGGGAAAATATACAAAGCGCCCATTCTTATTAATGGCAACAATACCATTTTGGCAAGCAGCTATAAAAACAAGGAACAGGTTAGTAATACGGTGGAACAAAAGTTTTTATTCAACAAAGCCACAGGCAAAAAAACAACCCTTGTAACCGATCCCAACAAGAGCTATCCGGGTAATGGCGCTTTTACGTTAGTTGATGGCATACAAAATGTAAAAGGATTAGTCAGGAGTCGGGAATTTTTAGGCTTTTCAGGAACCGACCTTGATGTGACCATCGATTTAAAAACAAGCACAGACATTAATAAAATAACCCTGCATGTACTGGATCAAAATAGTAGTTGGATCTATTTGCCCGCACAGGTGGAAGTCATTTATATACCCGATGTAGATTATACGGAAGAACAACTTAAAACTTTTCCTAAGGAAATAAAATTGGTAGATCCGGTAAATGGCAAAGGAGCAAAAATGATAAGTATTGAAAGTAAAAATAACTGCCGCTACTTAAAAATAGTTGCAAAAAATTACGGCATCATTCCATCAGGTAAGCCAGGTGCAGGAAACCCGGCATGGCTATTTGTGGATGAGATAGAAGTACAGTAAGGTGTCAGGCCACTATAAAAAGAATTTACATGTTGAGGTTCTGTAAAAACCAAAGCATCCTGAACCAGAAAAATATTTACAGTGGCCAGACACCTAAGTCCAAAAAAATTAAAGTCCTTAAAAGCTGCAACTCTAAAATAAATTGTAATCGTAAATTTGATAATAAAGCCACTGCCATGCATTTCGAGCCCAATCAAATCTATCATGTTTACAACCGTGGCAATAATAAGCAACCCTTATTTTTTAGTGATGCTAATTATCTTTATTTTTTGCAAAAAATAAAAACCGACTGGAAAAAATATGCAGATGTTTTGTGCTATTGTTTAATGCCAAATCATTTTCATTGTATGCTGGCGCCAAATGAGGATGGTTGCAAAAACATAGTTTTAGCCAATAAAGAAACCCACCTGCAAAATTTATCAAAAACGATTGGTAAAACTTTAAGTTCTTACACAAAAGCAACCCATATTCAAAATAAAACAACCGGCAATCTTTTTCAAAAGAAGACAAAAGCTAAATTATTAACCGGTGCAAACAGGTTAATTGAAACATTTTCTTACCACGATTACATGTCAACCTGCTTTCATTATATTCATCAAAATCCGTTAAAATCAAAACTGGTAACCAATTTAACAGATTGGTTGTATTCATCATACCCCGATTATTACAACAACCGAAACGGGACCATTTGTAATAAAGACCTGGCCCTGCAGTTATTGGATTTAACTGGAATTGATTTTAAAAAAGACCCTGTTAAAGAATTGAACAATGATATAATTGAGAGAATATTTTAACTTAGAGGTTCTAATAGGTGTCTGGCCACTGCAATCAGCTATTAAGTTATGAAATCTGAGTTACGCTGATATTATTTTAAGCAAGTGTTTTTCGTAGTGGCCTGACACCGCAACCAACTATTATGACTAAAATAGACCTCACCGATTCTCTCGAAAAAATCCCGGTTAAAATATTCCCTGACTCCGGATCAGGCTCTGTATTTGTTGCTAAACAAATTGCGGCCCTCATAAAAGCAAAAGAAGCAGCAGGAAAAAAATGTGTGATCGGTTTGGCCACTGGCTCCTCTCCAAAAACGTTATATGCCGAATTGGTAC
>CANKNL010000268.1 GCA_947483345.1 Chitinophagaceae bacterium
TGGCAATAGCCCGGTAGGCCATGGCAGCCTGTTCTTCGGACTGGTACTGTTCAATCACTTCGGGGCTCAGTGTTTTTAAAACCAGTTCAACATATTCATTGTTTTCGCGGTAAAACTGGGGCAGGTATAGATTTTTTCTGCCTTCATAACTCTGCTGATCAAAATCTATGGCGCGCAGGCGGTATTGGTAATCTTCTATATCGGGTGTAATTTCAATGACGAAATTATAACTCCTCATATCTCCCAACAACCTGGCAAAACAGCGTTCATTAAATTTCACAAACTCCTTGGCTATACGTATTTTATTTGTTTCGGGTAAATGCAGATAGTCTTCCAAAAAAATATCACCGGGTATGCCGGCAATATGCGCTTCAACCAGGGTATCTTTATGCGATAAAAAAGTAATGCGGTTTGGACTCAGCAAATCTTCCAGTTCCAGTCCGTAAATACGGGAGGCATCAGCTGCTTTAATATAATAATGATCGTAATTGTCGTTAATACGGTTAATGATCCGAATTCTAAACGGAACACTATTGCCAAATTCACAAAAATCTATCCGCTCTACATCCAGGTGTTTAATATAACTGAGATTGCCTTCTGTTTTTAGGGCTGCATAGGTTTTAATTAAGCCTTCTTTTAAAAACTCCATTTCTTTAAGGTCGTAAATGGCGGTTTCCCAATGGGTAAGTTTTCCCTTTTTATTTCTTAAAGAGGTGGTATGCCGGTAGTTTAAGAGATCTTTATAGGCAATAGGTAACTTGATATCCCTGCCATATTGCTTTAAATATTTCTGCAATCTTTCACTCACCGGAAATAAATCTTTACGCATGAGCGGCCTGTCTGAATCGTTTTTTATTTTGGCATTAATGATTTGATCAAACTGCATATTGTAAAGATACGAAACCTCCTCCAACCCTCTCCATTTGGAGAGGGTTGGAGACCCTGCAATTACATGGGGGGCCTCACCGTAAAAATCCCCTGTAGTTAAGGACACAAACATCAACTCATTTTTCCTATTTTTGAAAACTAAATACATACGATGCTGTTAAAAAAACGACTTCTCCATTGCCTGTTGCCCATTGCTTTTTGCTTATTTATTAATTCCTGCAAGTTTCGCCAAAAGGCAGATCTAATCGTTCATCATGCAAAAATTTATACGGTTGACGATCATTTTTCAGTTGCCGAAGCCATGGTGATAAGCGAAGGGAAAATTATGGCCATTGGAACAAATGACGACATACTTAAACAATATGAATCTGATTCGATAAAGGATGTGCAGGGTAAAACTATTTATCCGGGATTTAATGATGCCCATGCACATTTTGTTGGCTATGGATCAAGTTTGCAAAAAGTAAACCTGGTTGATACCGATAGTTGGGAAGCGGTACTTGCCAAATGCAGCGAATTTGCAAAAACATTACCGGCAGAGGCCTGGTTAACCGGTCGTGGCTGGGATCAGAATGATTGGGCGGTTAAAACCTTTCCGGATAATACTAAACTAAATGAACTTTTTCCAAACCGGCCGGTAGTTATTACCAGAATTGATGGGCATGCGGCCATAGCCAATCAAAAAGCATTGGATCTTGCGGGTATAAAACCGGGTGAAAAATTAACCGGGGGTGATATAGAAGTCAAGAACGGAAAACTTACCGGTATACTGGTAGATAATGCAGTAGACCTTGTTTATTTAAAAGTGCCTGGCCCTGATGAAGCACAAACCAAAGCCTCATTATTACTGGCACAGGCAAATTGCTTTGCGGTGGGTTTAACATCTGTACACGATTGCGGACTTGATTATAAAACTGTGGAATTGGTTGAAGCCATGCAGAAAACAGGGGATTTAAAAATGCGGATGAACATCATGCTGAGCGATGCCAAAGAAAATTATGATTATGCATTTAAAAGAGGGAAGATAAAAACAGATTACCTGAATGTGAGTTCATTTAAAGTATATGCCGATGGCGCATTGGGCTCAAGAGGCGCCTGCTTATTACAACCTTATAGTGATAAACCTGACTGGTCCGGTTTTTTGTTAAGCGCACCCGAACATTTTGATTCTGTTGCCAGTATTATTTATGCAAAAGGATGGCAGATGTGTACCCATGCCATAGGCGACAGTGGCAACAGAATCCTGCTTAAAATTTATGCAAAATATCTAAAGGGCAAGAACGATCTGCGCTGGCGCATTGAACATGCACAGGTCATAAATGCAAATGATTTTCATTTTTTTGGCGATTATAATATCATTCCTTCGGTACAGCCTACACATGCAACCAGCGATATGTACTGGGCAGCCGAGAGGCTTGGCCCGGTAAGGGTAAAAGGGGCTTATGCTTATCAGCAGTTATTAAAAGAAAACAACTGGATACCATTGGGTACTGATTTTCCGGTTGAAGATATCAGCACGATCAAAACATTTTTTGCATCGGCTGTAAGGCAGGACGCCAAAGGGTTTCCTGTAGGGGGTTACCAAATGGAAAATGCATTGAGCAGGGAAGAAACATTAAAAGGTATGACCATCTGGGCTGCCAAGGCCAGTTTTGAAGAAAAGAAAAAAGGCAGCCTGGAAAAAGGCAAATTTGCCGACTTTATAATTGTAGATACCGATCTGATGAGTTGTGATGGGGATGCTATTTTAAAAGCCAAAGTACTGGCTACATTTAGTGCTGGTAAAAAGGTTTTTGGGAAATAATTTTCTTTAAAATAATTGAGCGCCCTAATAGTCAGAAGAGAATTATTCTATAGAAGCTTCAGTGGTAGTAAACTTGAATGAAGCTGACCGAATTTATGTTGCAATTCGATAAGGGAGTTTTTTTAACAAGCAGACAAGTCATAAAGAACTAATTACACCTGTACGATTCCGTTCTTAATGGCATACATGACCAGGCCCACACGGGTCTTGAGCTGCAGTTTTTCAAAAAGGGCATCGCGGTAGCCATCAATGGTACGCGGACTTACAAACATTTTATCGGCAATTTCCTTATAGGTCATTTCGGTACAGGCATATTTTAAAAAGTCGGTCTCGCGATTGTTTAAAGGCACCAGGTTTTTAAGCCCGTCACCATCATCATCTAATTTGTTGATGGCATGCATGAGTTTACCGCTTACCAGATCGCTGTAATAAAAGCCTTTGTCCATCAGTGCAGCAATAGCTGCTTTCAATTCGGCCGGTTCGCTGTCTTTTAAAATATAGCCTTTAGCACCACATTTAAGCATCCGTATAATAGAGGTTTCGTTATCGTACATACTGAGCGCCAATATATGTATCTGCGGATGATTTTGTTTAAGCCAAAGGGTGGTTTGAAAACCGTCCATTTCCGGCATGTTGATGTCCATAAGAACAATATCTGGTAAAGCTGTTGAATTGAGTTTCGCTAAAAAATCCCTGCCATGATCAGCTTCAAACAACACGTTGTGGCCAAGGCTTTTAACCAGTTCGGCCAATCCTTTACGGAGTAAACTATGATCATCTACCAAAACAATATTTGCCATTGAGAAGGGTTTAAAGGTTTAAGGGTTTAATGGTTTAATGGTTTAATGTTGTTTGGTATTTTAATGGATATGGAAGTTCCGTTATTTTCTGAAGAACGGATAAAAAATTCTCCACCAATTAAGACGGCCCTGCTTTGCATACTTTTTAAACCAATGCCTGTTTGGGTGGCTTGTAATAGGGCCGGGTTAAAACCATTACCATCATCAATAATGGTTAATGTAAAAGAGTCAGGCTGGTAATTCATCTGAACTTTTAATGTTGATGCTTTTGCATGCTTCACACTGTTATGCAGGGCTTCCTGAACAATTCGAAAAAGCACCATTTCTTTCTGTGGATCTGGTTTATGGGATTCGCCGGTCATGTTTAAATGGGTTTTAAACTGCCCGGTATTTTGCAGAATTTTCAGTTCATTCTCAATACTTTCCTGTAAGCCCAGTTCGGCAATTTTATCGCCGTACAGGCTACGGCTCAGGTCTCGCAGATCGTTGATGGCTTTACTTACCAGCCCCTTTGTGCTATCTATTTTTGTTTGTGCAGCGGCATCAGTCATCATGCCCACGGTATTCAGATTCAATTTTACCAGGCTTAGTACCTGGCCGATGTTGTCGTGTATCTCTTCGCTGATGGTTTTCAGCGTTTGCTCCTGGATTTCTATCTGGGTTTGGAGGAGTTCCTGCTCAAA
>CANKNL010000269.1 GCA_947483345.1 Chitinophagaceae bacterium
TCGGGTTCATCTTGTAAACATGCCAATAATTCGGCAGGAGGAAGTATGGGAGAATCATCCAGTTCTAATTGCACTTTTAATGTTGCACCAAAGCGCTTGCCTGTGGCTTTTCTCATGGTTGCATTAAGGGCCAATATAAATCCTCCGCCACCCATGGGTACCAGCGCTACTTTCTCAATTATATAGTCATCCAGTTTACCTTTTACACGATATGATTTTTTTATACCCGGATTTAGTTTTTTAGAAATACTATCAGGTACGATAATATAGGTCCAGCCAGTCTTTTCGCCTTGTTGGCCAAATTTTAATATGGTGGCGGAGAAGCTGTACATGGGATACAAGATAAAAAACAAAATTGATTTTCAACAGCGCATTTTATGTATTCGCAACAGCCGCTCTAATAAAAAACATCCTTTAAGGTTTACTATTTTTCTAAATCGAGCTGGAAAGACTACTATTTTTGTCTTAATGCTTTTTTAATTGCTTTTTCAACCAATGGTTCCATTATTTGATATCCCGCTAATGTAGGATGAACCCCATCCTTTGTGAATTTTTTATCCAGGCCTTTTCTGTCATCAACCAGTTTTGAATAATAGTTGAGATACACAATATGATTTCTAATGCAATATGATTTAATCAGGGTATTTAGTTTTACAATTTTTTCGGCTGGTTGTAGTCCCGGGTGCCATGGAAAATCATAAGCCGGAAGAACGGATGAAAGAACAACTTTGATCTTATTTATCTTTGCTAATTGAACCATTGAAACAATATTCCCAAAAATAGCGTCTATTGAAATGGGGCCATTATTTTCTGCAATATCATTAATACCCGAAAGAATGACAACAACTACCGGGTTCAGCGAAACGACATCCTGCCGAAAGCGAAACAACATTTGCGAACTGGTTTGCCCACTGATTCCACGATTAATATAAGGTTTGTTATTAAAAAAATTGCTGTCAATAGATGTCCAGGATTCAGTAATGGAGTTGCCCATGAATACAATTCGCTTTTCATCTTTTGAAAGCGGTTTTATTTTTAAATTTTCAGTAGAATATTTTTTTAGATTTGCCCAATCGGACAAGAATGGTTTATCCTGGGTCATTGCATTTTGAGCGTTAAGAAGTAAAAATATAAACAGGAACAGTGCCGGGGTAGGTGAAAAAGCAAATACGACCTTTTTAAAACGTGATAGTATTTTTTTTTTGACGGGGTTCTTTTTTTTTGAAAGCGATTGCGGTATAAAAATATAGGGAACTCCGGTCTTTTCACCTTGTTGGCCAAATTTTGATATGCTGTTGGAGAAGGAGAACATGGGATACAAGATAAAAAAATAAATACGATTTGCGTAATTATCTATGTGATAGAAACCTAAAGGGGAAAATCTATAATAGGTAAAGGAAAGATATTAATATCATATTGTACAAAACGCCATAACTATCCTAACGGATTATTTATGAAGGATACAATATCTTAAAAATGACTTAAGATGGATCAACAAAACTTTCTTTCATCTTGCCTAAAAGATCAGTTTCTAACATGCGTTGTGCAATGCGAATCATATTAATAAATGCCAAGGCGTGGGAGATGCCGTGGCCGATAATTACCGGCTTGTCTATGCCAAGTACAGGTACACCGCCATATTGTTCAAAATTTAGCCTGTTAAAATAGGCATCATCCATTTGGCGGCGTTTGCTGATGTCGTAAATACTTTCGGCCAATTTTAAAACAACATTGCCGGTATAGCCATTGCATACCAATACATCGGCCTTGGGTAATAAAATATCGCGGCCTTCAATATTACCAATGAAATTGATCTGGCTGTTAGCGGCCAGAAGGGGATAAGTAGCCTTGGTAAGCAGGTTGCCTTTACCTTCTTCTTCGCCCAGATTTATCAAACCAACTTTTGGGTTCTCAAAATTTAAAATGTATTTGGCATAAAGCGAACCCAATATGGCAAACTGATTCAGGTGTTCGGGTTTGCAATCTGCATTTAAGCCAACATCAACCAGCAAGCCAAGGCTGCCGTCTTCGCGGGGCATATAGCCGCCAATCGTTGGCCTTATCACGCCTTCAATGGTTTTTATACTAAACAAAGACCCCACCATCATGGCTCCGGTATTACCGGCACTGATGAAGGCATCTGTTTTGCCCGACGCCAATAATTGAAAACCTATAGCAATGGATGAATTTTGTTTTTCCTTAAGTGCCTTGGTAGGATGCTCATGCATACCAATAACTTCAGCGGCATGAACGATGGTAAATTTATCTGCAGGAATGGGATGGTTCATCAGATGCGCTTTTATCTGCGCTTCATCACCAATTAAAGTAAGCCGTATATCGCCCGGGGAATCGGTTAAATAAGCAGCAGCACCCTTTACTGTTTCCAGTGGAGCAAAATCGCCTCCCATCATGTCCAGCGCTATATTCATCCTATCTTCTTTAAATGCAAAATTCTAAGTCTAAAATTCAATTTAACGAATTTCGGACTTAGAATTGATACTTTGAAAAATATTATGCTTTCAGCGGAGCTTTCTCTGCTACTAATTTTCCTTTGTAAAATAATTTTCCTTCGCTTACATGTGCACGATGACGTACATGTGTTTCGCCGGTTGTTTTATCAACACTCAGGGTTGGCTCACTTGCCTTATAATGTGTTCTTCTTTTTGCACTGCGTTGTTGTGAGTGGCGCCTTTTTGGATTTGGCATAATTGTATTTTTTTATTTTTAAACTTGAAAATCAGATTTATAGTTTTTAGTATTCAGTACAAAGACAGTGGGTTCTCATCCAGATACTTTATACTTAGAACTTAATACTTTTTTACTTTTTACTTTTTTCTTTCTTTATTTTTTTAAACTGCTCCAGTCCTTTCCAGATCTGGTTGGCATTAGGCAATTCTTCTTTTACTTCCATCGCTTTCAGTTTCTCCAGCACTTCCATATTGCATTGCGGGCCTCCCAATTCTTTTTCACTGCACATTTTCTGTAACGGAAAACTCAACAGTACAAATTCATAAATCCAGTTGCCAATATCCAAATGGCTCTCTGTTCTGGAAATATAAAATACATCAGGGTCTTCTTCCTGTGCATTCATCTCTTCCGGATTTTCAACCAGTTTAACCAACATGTTAAACTCGTCCCAGATATCCATGGTTAGTGGGTTCCCACAGCGGTCACAGTTAATATCTGCTTGGCCGCCAATTTCAAACTTCAGCAACATGAAACTGCTTTTTTTATCAAGCTGTAATTTTATGTTTGCCTGGCAATTGGTAAAATCAGGATCACCTTTTTCAACAAAGAACTTATCATCCACGATATAATTAAACTCATGAATTCCCTGCTTTAACCCAACAAATGCTATTTCAAATGTGTGTTTATTAGCCATACGTATGGTTTAAAGGACGGCAAAGGTAAGACAAAATTTGCAATTTTATAGTTGAAAAATAGATTTTATTGGCATTACAGCTATTGTTTACTTTTAGGGTTGATATGAAACTCAAAAAATCACAGGTATTTACGCTTGCTTTAGTATTGATTGCTGTTTTTGTACATATGTATTCCAGTGATCCTATACGTGTGGAAAATCAGTATGCTAATGGATATTATCGGGCTATCGGCCAGTTTCTACGATCTCTATTTGGCTGGTTGCCCTTTAGCTTCGGCGATGTTTTATATGGATTGGTTATCATATGGTTGATCTGGAAATTAGTAAAAGGAATTAAACTGGTTTTTAAGAAACAGCTTACCAAACCAATTCTGGCAGCAGGTGCAAGACAAGCGATACATATTATATTGGCCACATATATACTTTTTAATGGCTTTTGGGGCATTAATTATAATCGTATTGGTATTGCAGACCAGTTACAATTAAAAATGGATAAATACAGCCTGGCCGATTTGAAAATCATTAATGGGTTGTTGTTACAAAAAACGAATGTGGCTAAACAGGCACTTGTAAATAGCCCAATTGGCCATCTGTCTAACAGGCAGTTGTTTACAAAAGTGCAGCAAACCTATCAACAGGCAGAACAGGTTTATCCTTTTTTAAAATACCAAACGATCTCTATAAAACCATCCCTGTGGAGTTGGTTTGGAAATTATTTGGGCTTTACCGGTTACTATAATCCCTTTACTGGTGAGGCACAGGTTAATACCTTGGTACCGCATTTTTTGCA
>CANKNL010000270.1 GCA_947483345.1 Chitinophagaceae bacterium
AACCGGGTATTATATTTTGAGGCCAATGGACGTGAAGCAGGCCGTGACCCTTACTTCAGTCATTTTTACCGCATCAATTTTGATGGTAAAAAACTGCAGCTGCTTACTCCCGAAGACGGCAACCATAATGTTAGCCTGTCGCCCGATGCAAAATATTTTACCGACAGTTATTCAAAACCCGATGTGCCGCCAACAGCTGTGTTAAGGGACATGAACGGTAAACTCATTGCCACGCTCGAGAAGGCCGACATCAGCAAGTTAACCGCTACCGGCTGGCATGCACCCGAACCCATCACCGTAAAAAGCCGCGATGGTAAATGGGACCTGTATGGCCTCATGTTCACACCCACCACGCTCGATAAAACAAAAAAATATCCCATCATCAATTATATTTATCCCGGTCCGCAGGGCGGTGGAGTAGGCGGCCGATCCTTTACCACTGCCCGTGGCGATCATCAGGCACTGGCCGAACTCGGTTTCATTATTGTGGTTATAGATGGCACCTGCAACCCCGACCGCTCCAAATCTTTTCATGATGTTTGTTACGGCAATATGGCCGACAATACACTCGAAGATCAGATGGCCGGCATAAAACAACTGGCCGGCACACGACCGTATATGGACCTTGACCGTGTGGGAGTATGGGGCCACTCCGGTGGTGGTTTTGCCACAGCTGCTGCCATGTTCCGCTATCCCGATTTTTATAAAGTGGGTATCTCCGAAAGCGGCAACCATGATAACCGCAACTACGAAGATGACTGGGGCGAACGCTACATTGGCCTCATGACAAAAGATGCTGCCGGTAAAAATAATTACGAAGACCAGGCCAACCAGAATTTTGCCAAGAACCTGAAAGGACATTTGCTGCTTGCCCACGGCAATATGGATGATAATGTACCACCGTATAACACATACCTGGTTGTGCAGGCATTGGAAAAAGCCAATAAAGATTTCGACCTTATCATTTTCCCCAATGCAAGGCACGGCTATGCTGCCGAGAGCACGTATATGATGCGCCGCCGCTGGGATTATTTTGTACGTTACTTACAAGGTGCCGAGCCGCCAAAGGAGTTTGTGATAAAGATGAATTAACCACACGAAATGTCACCCTGAGCTTGTCGAAGGGCTGTCGTAGCATGGTTAAGAAACGATAAATCTAATACGCAAAGGCTGGTACATTTTGTTACCAGCTTTTGTGTTTTATAGCTGCATCATTTTTCTGCAGGCGTAGGTAAACTGTTGCATTGCCGTAGTCTGGGCTTCGACCAATGGCGTTGCAGGAAAAAATATTTTCTTGCAGGTACACATACATTAACATAAATTTACAGTCATCCTGATTTTTTGTCATAAATCATAATTGCATGAAACTGCGTTACCTTTTTTTATTAACAATCGCTGCTTATTTAACTGTAGTAGCATTTCGTTCAGCACTTAAAAAAGACAATTCATTGACTGTTGAACAAATAGTTACAGCAAAGAAAAAATTCGCCATCCGTTGTTCCCCCCTGTATATTCCGGTGGCAGGTGAGGAAATTCCACTGCTTACCGGTTGGGGAAATTATGGCTGGAAAATAACCACCACATCAGATAGTGCACAGATCTACTTTAACCAGGGTATCAATATGTACTATGCGTTCCATATTATTGAATCAAGAGCATCTTTTGAAAAAGCTACCCGTTTTGATCCCAATTGCGCCATGGCCTGGTGGGGGAAAGCACTTGCTTTTGGACCCAATATCAATGATTTTGGTTATCAGCGTCCTTCAGAAGCATACGCCTCGGCTATAAAAGCAAATGAATTAAAATCAAATACAACAACAGTTGAACGGGCATTGATTGAATCCATCGGCATTCGTTATGTGGCAGATAGTACAGCCAATCAGGATAAATTAAATGTACAGTATCGTGATGCCATGAAACATATTTTTATAAATTTCCCTAATGATGAAAATGTGAGTACTTTATATGCCGATGCACTGATGCTTATACACCCCTGGGATTTGTATGGTCATGATTTTACCGCCAAACCATGGACTGCAGAAATTGTTTCTGTTTTAAAACATGCTATGCGCTTAAACCCTAAACAACCCGGTGCCAATCATTATTATATTCATGCAGTGGAAGCTTCTGCAAAGCCTGGAGATGCTTCTGCCAGTGCAGCATTTTTAGAAACGGCCATGCCGAGTGTTTCGCATATTACGCATATGCCTTCGCATGTGTATATAAGAACCGGTGTTTATGATAAAGGCATAACAGTAAATGACGATGCCATTACAGGATATAATAAATATTTGTCCCGGTTTGCTGCCACAAAAGAAAATGTTTCATTGTATGTGCTGCATAATTTGCACATGAAATTAAATTGTGCACAAATGGCCGGAAATTATGGAATTGCCCTTAAGGCTTCAAAAGAATTACAGGATGAGATTCCGGTCTTCTATTTAAAGGTTCCGGGTGCATTAGGAAACTATATTCAATACCTTCACCAGTCAATTATTTTCACATGGGTACGTTTTGGTAAATGGGATGAAATACTAAATCAGCCGGTGGATGATACACTGGCTTTCACTTCTATATTACAGCACTTTGCCAGAGGAATGGCCTTTGTACATAGTAATAATCTTACAAAGGCAATTAATGAATCCGGTATTCTGAACCTTAAAATGGCTGAACCTTCGCTGAAAGAAGTATTGGCTCCATTTAATTCCACCTATAGTGTTTCGCAGATCGCAAAATCTATCCTGGACGGCGCAATTGCTGAAAACAAAAATGATCTGAGCCAGGCCATTGCTTTTTTTCAGCAGGCGGTTAAAGATGAAGATAACCTGATCTATAATGAACCACGTGACTGGTTGCTGCCTGCCAGGCAGTATTTGGGAAATGCATTGATAAAGGCCTCAAAATACGAGGAAGCAATTACCGTTTTTAAGAAAGACCTTCAGATAAATCCGAACACAGGTTGGGCACTTACCGGGTTAATGAAATGTTACCAGGAGTTGAATAACAAGAAGGCTTTTGCCATTGTTCAAAAAAGACTGGATGCTGCCTGGTCTATCAAAGATGTGCCGGTTAATGCTGCAGTTTTTTAGCCCCCAACTGGCCCCCAACTGGCGCAAGTGTTCCCTTCCGAAATGATTTAAGTAAAAACGGAATGATGATGGGATCACTTGATGCCGTTTTAAATCTGCCTGCCGGCAGACAGGTCTGTCGGTTTGCAACCGGATTTAAAAACGAAATATTTCTATATTTACGTTCACATAATCTGAACACAACATGTCGTCCAAATATAAAGTTGGCGAAGAAGCCATAGCACATTTTGTAACCTTTTCAATTGTAGGGTGGGTGGATGTGTTTAGCAGAGAATGCTATAAAGAAATAGTTATTAAAAGTTTACAATACTGCCAGGAGCACAAAGGGCTAAAACTACATGCCTGGGTTATTATGACCAACCATGTGCATTTAATTGTAAGCAGCGATACCAATAAAATTGAAAACCTGGTACGGGATATAAAGAAGTACAGCAGCAAACAGATCATAGCAGCCATACAGGAAAGCAAAACAGAAAGCAGAAAGGAGTGGATGCTGAATCTTTTCAGCTATGCCGGTAAAAACAATGCTAACAATACAAATTTTCAATTCTGGAAACAGGATTATCATCCCATTGAATTAAACTCAGCTACTAAAACAAAAGAGCGGCTTGATTATCTGCATGAAAATCCAGTAAAAAGTGGTTTGGTTTGGGAGCCCTGGCATTATAAATACAGCAGTGCCATTGATTATTATACTAATGAGCATGGGTTGTTAAAGATTGAACATTTGTGATTCTTATCCCGGATATAATCCGGGCGGAATTAATAGACACAAGTGGCCCCTTAATCATTTCTGTAAATAATTGGCATTATCTACGGGAACACTTGCGCCAGTAAGGCTTTGTTAAAAGACATGGTCTTTAATTGGAAGTCTTTGCACTTTCCACCGGTTAGCCTATACGCTATACCCAATCTGCAACTTCATAAATAGCTTTTATAGTACGAATAAAGAATGTGGATAGGGTTGTATTATATCTAAATTATTTATTGTATATTGAATCCTATACCAGACAGAAACAACCAAAATTAACCATCATGAGCTCAAACACTTCTGCAGCTTCAGGCGCAGCCGACTT
>CANKNL010000271.1 GCA_947483345.1 Chitinophagaceae bacterium
AAAAATTATCGTTTTAAAAATTTTATTTTGCATACAAAAAATTTTAAATTTTACCATTTAATAATTAAAAATTAGCACGTAAACCAAAGCTTAAACTTAATGGGGTAGGTGCATTACCCAGGTCAAGTCCATATCCGCCCACGCCAGATGAACCCGGATTGTTGGCATTAACTGCAGGATCGGCTCCTTTATAATTGGTCGACAGAATTAAATCATTACCCGTTATAAAGAAACTCATTCCTTTTAAGCCTTTAACACGCTTGGTGATTTTTTCAGAAAGCCTGTAATTTAAAGTGATATCTCTTAATCTAAACCAGTTAACATCCTTTTGAATATATTCTTCATCGGGTAAAGTGGTATAATACTGACTTAAGAAATAAGGTATAATGGCAATGGTATTTTGTGTAGGAGTAGCTGTGTTTTGCAATCCGTCATTAAATACGCCATTTATAATTATAGGTGTACTGCGGTCTGCTGTTCTGGCACTTTTACCTAATCCGGTAAGTACCTGATCTGTTCCATTATAAATATCACCACCTACTTTAAGATCCCATAAGAAACTCAAGGTCCAGTTCTTGTACTTGAATGTATTCAGTGTGCCTAAAGTAAAATCAGGTGTTCTGTCGGCAATAAGTTGGTTACCTGTATTAACTAAAGGTAAGCCGGTTGAAGGGTTGATAAGAACCTGCCCTGCCGTATTTCTTTGATAGGTAGAACCCGTAACAGTGCCTGTAGAGTTACCTCTTATTAAACCTCCTCGTACATTTGAAATATAGGTATCAGAATTATAAAAGTCATTATATTGTCCAATTGATGCCGGCAGGGTTAATACCTTACTCCACATATGGCTGAAATTAAAATTGATATTCCAGCTGAAATTTTTCTTTTTTAGTGGGGTAAGATTCATTGTTATTTCAACACCCTCATTACGAATAGAAGAGGAATTTGTAGTATTTAAAATATAACCTGTTGCATAACTGGCTCTGTAACCCTGGGTTATTTGGTTAGTACATAGTGTATTATAATAAGAGGCGTCAATTGTAATCGCACTTTTCAATAATCTTATTTCAGTTCCAATTTCAAATGTTTCCTGATTTTCGGGTGTTAAGTATGGATTTGCATTTGTAAAGCCATAGGTATTGCCCGGTACGGAAGAACTGTTTTGATTGTTTACAAAAAACGATTGGTTTGAATACGGATCATTCAATCTGGCTGTATTTGCCAATGATCCCCTTAATTTAAAGTAGTTTAAAACATTACCTCTTTTTAAAATCGGGAATATATCAGAAACGATCAAACTTAAACTGGCACCTGGGTAATTATAATTCCTGTTTTGTGAAGGAATTGGTGAAGCCGATTCGAACCGATGGGAATAAGTTAAAAAGGCCACGTTTTTATAGCCTAATGAAACTTCACCAAAATAAGCCAGTTCCCTGAAGATGATCTTGTTTGGCGAACCAAAATAATTTTTCAGTAAACGTGTTCTTGAACCTGCTGCAGTAAGATTACTGTCTGTAGGATTAAAGCCTGTTATAATCTGGCCATTCTTATACAATTTACCGGCCACCAAAGAATCAGCAACATGATTTCCAAATACGCCATAAGCCTGTGTTTCATAATCCTGCCACATTGTACCTACAAGCAGTTTTCCTGTAAATCCTTTCCATTCTTTTTTAGCACTTGCTGTAATGGTATGGTTATATCCTTTATAAGTTCTGTAATAATTATCCAAAGTGCCTAAAGTGGCTGCCGTTAAATAAAAGGATTGTGGATGAATAAATACATACCCATCAGTTTTATAAGTATCATAACCAAACCTGCCGGCTACTGTTAACCATGAAAAAGGTTTAATATCAATACCCACGGTGGCAACCCAGCGTTTTGTGATGTCACCCGTTGTATTATTTTTAGCACTCCATAAAGGATTATCAAAATCGGTATTATAATTGGCATTAAACAGTGTTAATTTTCCACCATAATCATCCTGGTAGTTTCTGATATCATTATTAGCAGGCCATTGATATAAACTCATTAAATAGGAAGAACTTCCTTTAGTGGGTTTAACATTGTCGGCATTTGAGTAAGCAATTGATGGGGTAAATGTGATGTACTTTCCAATTTTAGTAGTATTAGAAATTTTAAAACTATACTTGGTATAATAGTTATGAGGAATAACCCCTTTATTATGTAAATACTGGCCAGAAACTCTGAAGCCTATATTTTTTGAACCAAATTCCAATCCCAGATTATGCGTTTGTGAAAAACCGGTTTCAAAAAAATGATGTATGTTATCAAACAAGGTTGTGTTTGAAGCCCATTTAGGACCAAAAGAAGTAAACTGCCCTAACAAAGGTGGCGCAGTGGGGGTACCATTACTTGTACCAGGTCCATATTCATTATTTACAGCAGCAAAACGGGTAAGTTTTTGCATGCGGAAATTATTATCATAGCTGACCAGTAATTTTCCACCTGTACTTTTTCCTTTCTTGGTAGTAATTACAATTGCGCCACCACTTGCCTGACTGCCATAAAGTGCAGTAGCTTCAGGTCCTTTTAAAACGGTAACCGCTTCAATATCGTTGGGGTTTAGATCTGCAATACGATTGGTATTATCAATATTTCTGTTGGCACCATCCGAGGCTAATCCAACACCACTGCCACTATATGAATTTGAGTTAAAGGTTGAATTATCAATGATAACACCATCAATAATAAATAAAGGCTGATTGGTTCCCGACATGGTGTTAAATCCACGCAGTATGATACCTGAAGAAGCGCCGGCAGCACCTGTTGTAGGCGTTACGGTAAGTCCGGCAACTCGGCCTTGTAAACTATTTACAAAATTCTCTCTTTGTGTTTCTGCAATATCTGATCCTTTAACCGTTTGAACCGAAAACCCGAGTTCTCTGGGATTTTTTTTGATATCCATTGCCGTTACCACCACCTCATCTAGGGTGCCATCCTTACTGGATAATCTGGCAACAACGGTGTTAATATCTTTAACTTTTATCTGCTGTTCCATAAAATTAATAGAAGAGATAATTAGCACATCGCCTTTATTGGCTGTAATGGTAAAATTTCCAGTAGCATTTGTTTTTGTTCCGGCTTTGGAGCTCCTAACTATAACCGTAGCACCTTCTATTCCTTTACCGTCTTTTTCATTAACAACCCTGCCCGATATACTTGTTTGGGCAATGGAAGCCAGTGGAATCAGTAAAAACAGAATTGCCATTAATCTGTTTGCAAATTTTCTCATATAATCGTGTTTTGTTGGTTTAAAAAAATAGTTTCTTAAATTTTTTTGTCGTGTTTTGATGTTGTAATTCTAGAAAACCTTGGGGCTATATTGATTCGTATTGTTAATATTCAGGTAAAAAAACAATCTGTTGCCAGTTTTTAATTTTTTCAGCAGACCAGTTATTCCTGAATTTGCTGAAACTTTCATTTGTGTAATTATAGTAGCCGTCAATAGCTTGTTATACAGATATTTCTGCAAAATGGTGGATGACCAGTTTTCTATCTTTAGCATTCGTTAGTTATTACTGCTAAATTAAAGTTAAAAAATGGAAAAAACGGCAGTATTTTAATAAATATAGTTCACATACTGTGGAAAAGTCTACTAAACCAGAGGGGGATAAAATAAGTTTTTAAAAATAGTTTTTATCTGATGGTGAATCAGTCCTATTTTTTATGGCCCTTTTTTTTAAACGGTTCTTTTTTTGCCGGTTTTAATTTTAAAGAGGGGGTAGTCTCTTTTTGGGCAGGTGAAGCGAAATCCAATATAGAATCTTTTGGTGATATAGACTCTTCTTCATCAACGGGGCTGTAATAATTGCCAAAAACAGCGCTCAGTATTTTGGCATTATAAATTGACCTGGTAAATTTATTGCCGATTACAATAATGGTTGCCTTTTCCGGTATCAACCTGATAAACGCACTATTGCTGCCATGCCACCAGCCATTGTGGTAAATGATCTTTTTGCCATCGGAAAAAAGATTCATTCGCCAACCCAGTCCATAATTTCGGATTCCCGGTTTTTCATGACTGTATGGGGCATAAGCTTGTTTAAGGGTTTCATCTGTAAAAATTAAATTACAAGACAATGCCCTGTCCCAGGTTAGCAGATCACGGGGCGTGGTATAAATATTTTTATCG
>CANKNL010000272.1 GCA_947483345.1 Chitinophagaceae bacterium
AATGAAATGGCCTTTGCGTTGCAACAAGGCGCACCCTCCTACAGAATAACAGATTTTGAGAGCTTGCAAAACACCGACCAGGTTGTTTTTTTAGAAGGCGATGGTAAGATAGATGACTATATCACCTACAAGGTAACCGGCGCACATAGTCCCTGTCATCAGGTGTTTTGGATTGAGGAAGAAGATCAGATCATTTTCTTTGGTGCTGATGTGGCGCCACAATTACATCAAATGAAAAATAAATTCATGGCCAAGTACGATTTTGATGGCCGTAAAAGTATGGAACTGCGGCAGTATTGGTGGCAACAGGGTGCAAAAGAGAAATGGACTTTTTTATTTTACCATGATATAAAGACGCCTGTATTTAGTTATTAAACAGGGAAACAAATTTGCCCGTCTGGATAAAGTAGTTGGTTTAGGGCACGATAATTATCTTATCCGGTGCAAATAATCATTATTCATAAATTGCTTTTGAATATCCTTAAGGTCTCTTAAAATACTGGCATCAACTAATTGACCTGACGTTTCTAATAAAAAACCACCAATAAGTTCTGTATTAACATGGGTTTCTATTTCAAAGCTTTGGTCTGTAGTAGCTGCCGCTTTTACATTGGCCATAATGGTACTTAGCATGTCTTCAGAAATAGGATCGGCAGTTGTGATTTTTACTTTGTGGATATGACGCAATTGATTAAACTGGTCAATATACGTAGTGGCAATTTCAGGCAAATTTGTTTCCCTGTTTTTGCGTACCAATAACTGAATAAATGCACCGGTAAGGGTGCTTACTCTTTCTTTAGTAATCGATTCTATAATATTCCCTTTTGCGGTTGGTTTAATAACCGGGCTGCGCAGCATATTCACAAAATCGGGATTACTTTTACAAATTTTGTGCAACCATTTCATGTCAGCATAAACAGCATCTACCTGGTTTTGTTCTGTTGCCAGATCAAGTAAACTTTTTGCATAACGGCCTGCTAAACGAGGATTATTCATAAAATGATGAGTTATCAATTAGGCGTTAAGAATGCGCGCATTCCTAATTCCTAATTCTTAATTTTTAATTCAGCTTCACTTCTGTAGCCAGGGTTTTAATATAATTTTCCTGTTCTGCTTTATTGCTTAATTCTTTACGCAAAACTTTTTCACTTACTTCCAATACCAAACTGCCAACCTGATTTTTTATTTCAGTTAGAGCAGCCATTTTTTGAACGTTAATGGCCGCATGGGCATCGGTAATAATTTTATTTGCCTGAACTTTTGCCTCTTCTTTGGCTTCTGAGATCATTTTATCTTTTGTTGCCTTGGCTTCTTTAATCATATTGGCCCGCTCTTCACGTGCCTGGGTTAAGATAGCCTCATTGTCATTCTTCATTTGTGCCATTTCCAGCTTGATCTTTTCTGCGGTAGCCAATGAATCAGCAATATTTTTCTCTCTTTCAGCCAATCCGCCAATAATCATTGGCCAGGCAAATTTTTTCAACAGAAAAAATACGATCAGGAAGGCAAGAAGTGTCCAGATAATAAGGCCAAAGGCCGGTGTTAATAATTGCATTTTATACTATTTATAAAATAAAAAATTCTAAAATTGTCAATTTTGTATTTACCGGTTATCAGTATCCTTCGTTTCCACTCAAGATAAACTGCTGATGCATTTTGATAACAGCAACACAAGTGTCCGGCAAAAAAAATACTGCATCCGCCGTCCTGTACTTTGGATGCAGTAAAAGGTTTTAAAGCACCATGGCCAAGAAACCGATGATGATCGCAAATAACGCAGCTCCCTCAACCAAAGCGGCAGTAAGGATCATGTTACTACGGATATCATTGATAGCTTCGGGTTGGCGGGCGATTGATTCCAATGCGCCTTTACCAATTTGACCGATACCGATACCGGCACCGATTGCTCCCAAGCCGGCACCAATGGCACCACCTGCATTTGCTAAATCAGCTAATAAGAAAAAATTCATAATTGTGAATTTATATTGGTTAAAAAAAACTTGTGTTAATGTGCTGCAACAGTTTCATGTGCATGGTCATCATGCCCGCCCTCAAAAGCTTGTCCAATGAAAACGGCTGTTAATATAGTGAAGATAAAGGCCTGCAAAAAAGCAACCAGTACTTCAATAAAATAAATGAAAATGGTAAAAGCAATAGAAAAAGGCGAAAAGCCCCAACCGATATACTGGTTTAATGACCCCATAATGAAGATGAGCGAAATTAAACAGATGATTAAAATATGACCTGCTACCATATTGGCAAACAACCTGATCATTAAAGCGAATGGTTTTGTAAAAATGCCTAATATCTCTACAGGAACCAGGATAATTTTTACCCAACCCGGTACGCCGGGAGGGTTAATGATGTGCATCCAATAATGGCTTTTACTGCTGAACAGTATAACAACAAAAGAGATTATAGATAAAACAAAAGTAAAGGCAATATTACCGGTAACATTGGCTGTACCCGGTATTAATCCTACAATATTATTGATAAGTATAAATAAAAATACGGTTAACAGGTAAGGCAGGTATTTATTGCTTTTTGCACCCAGGTTTGGTTTGGCAACTTCATCGTTAACAAAGTTAACAATGGTTTCCATGGTGTTCTGCATGCCTTTTGGTGCTGTAGTTATACCTTGCCCGGTGCCATATTTTTTGGCAACCCTGATAAGGATAATAACCAGTAAAGTAAGCGCCAGTAACATTTGTACTACGTTACGTGTAAGAGAAATATCGTAAATACTAACAGTTTCATCAATCTCGCCTGTCTGCTCATTAATCGCTACAATTTTGCCTGCTGTATATTTATTACGGTCTAATGAGTCCTTGTCTATTCTTTCGTTGGTCAATAAGGCATAACCATTTACTTCATGCTCACCATGGTGAAATGCTGAAGACATAAAACAAGAAAATCCCTTGGCTTTAGTGTATAAAATTACAGGCAGTGGAATAGTGGCATGAAAGCTGGTGCTATCAGCTTTTTTGTATGAAAAAAAATGAAATTCGTGGGCATCCATGATATGACCAAAGATGACCTCATTGGCATCAAAAATCTTTTCCTTTTTGGCGGGTACTTCTGTGGGCTCAGTTTGGGCAAAACAAGCGTTTGAAAAAAACGCTAAACTTATGCTGAAAACCACTACCAGTAATGATTTGGTGCTCTTTGATGACATAATTTACCTCTAATTTGGCGCAAAGATAAGGATGGCGGAGGGAAATTAAAAATTGAGGGAGGATAATTTAAGAAAATCAGGTTATATAATGGTATTATTACAAGTTTCCCTGTTTTTCGAACTGCATTTTGTGTAATTGGAAATAAAACCCCCGTTTTTCCAGTAATTCATCATGAGTGCCTATTTCTTTTATTTCACCTTTATCCAATACCAATATTTTATCAGCTTTGCGAATGGTTGATAAACGATGGGCAATGATTATGGAGGTACGATTGGCAATCAGTTTTTCAATGGCATTTTGAATTAAAGATTCGCTTTCAGTATCTACAGAGGAAGTGGCTTCATCTAAAATGAGTATGGCCGGATTGTATAATAAGGCTCTTACAAAAGAGAGCAGTTGTCGTTGGCCCAATGACAGGGTGGCCCCCCTTTCCATAACATGATAATTGTAATTACCCGGTAACTGCATAATAAAATCATGGATGCCAATCAATTTTGCGGCCCTGATTATCGCTTCATTTTTAATGGCGGGGTTACGAAGACTGACATTGTCTGTTACTGAACCACTGAAAAGAAATACATCCTGTAATACCACCGCAATAGCAGATCTTAAATTGGCTAAGTGAAAGTCTTCGATATTGATATCATCAATTTTTATAGTGCCTTTATTAATTTGGTACAACCTGTTCAGTAAACTAATGATGGAAGTTTTTCCGCTGCCTGTATGGCCAACAATGGCCAATGTTTCTCCTGCATTAAGCGAAAAGCTGATATCTTTTAATACATATTGTTCATCAATATAGGCAAACCAAACTTTGTCAAATTCAACTTTTCCTTTTATATGATCCATATCAACTTGGCCTTCATTCAGTGTACTGTCTTCGTTATCCAACACTTTAAAAACACGTTCACTGGCTATCATGCCCATTTGCAAAATATTGAATTTATCAGCTATCACACGCAATGGCCTGAATAATAA
>CANKNL010000273.1 GCA_947483345.1 Chitinophagaceae bacterium
CCCAGGTCTTTCAGCATGTCTGATTCAACAAATTGCAGACATAAAAATCCACCAACCGTGGTAAAACTTCCCACCGTCATTGGCATGGCCAGGTCTTGTATTAATGCTCTGATATTAGGGGTATGCCGGTAATGATTAAAAACATGCAACGAAAAATTTACAGCAATACCCAATACCACCGAGCCTGTACCCAGTGCAATCACTGATATGCTTCCCTTTAAAAAATAAATGACGGCTAATGAAAACACAGCGCCAAAAATTACAGGTATCAGAATAATAAAAGGTGCTCTTTTTTTACGAAAATAAAATCCCAGAAAAACGATGATGAACATAATGGTAATGCCCTGTGTAAGTAAAGAGTCCCGGCGAAGTTGTAAAGCGTTACCAACAGAAACGGCTGTTGCACCAAAATAAGTTGCCGTTACGCTACCCTTGTTATCATCGATCAGCCTGTCCAGGCCCTTTAATAATAAGGCATTTTTGGCTGTATTACCTGGCGGATAAGCAGGCGTAATAAACAGCATCAACTGTTTTCTGTCTTTAGTAAGGATATAATTATCGTAGAGTTCAAAATTGTCGTCGTACTGTAATTGCTCCAGCTTTTTTAAACCCAGAAATGTAATGCCCACCGGATCTTTACTGATCATTTTTTTTAATGCAAAGCCTGCAGGTGACGTTAGTGTGCGGAAATTCTGCTGCATGGTTTCAGTAATGCTTGCAGGCGTTATCAACGAGTCAATTTTAGTATAATCCTTTTCTTGAAGGTAAACGGGCAGGTGGTCGCTTACTGTTCCGAACAATTCCAAAGCCAGACCATCCTCTACTTTGTAATGAATTGTTGTGATATAGGGCGTCAGTATGGTCTTACATTTTTCTACAAAATGGTCGGCATAGGTTATCAAACTATCTGGCTGTGCTATGGCAGTTGTGTCTTTTAGGGCAACCGTTACTACCAGCTTATCCATAAATTTGGAAGATTGAAAGACTTCATTCAGTTTTTCAATCTTCTTATCCTTAGGCAAAATCTTGGAAATATCTTCTTCAAACTTTACCTGCATGGCAAACCATAATGCCAGTAAGAATAATACAGTAAATGTTAGATATAAAGCCGGTCGGCGCTTTTCAAAATAATTATAAATGCCCAGTAATATTTTCTCCATATATTAATCAGCCTTTGTAAATAAGGGCTTTTTTTTACCAATTAATTTTAAAAAAATATAAGTAAGCAGGCCAAAGGCTATGCCTGCTACAATGGCCAATGTAATACTTCCATAAATATATTGTATCAGATTTTTTTTTACAGAATCGAGCGTGATGGCATTATTAAAATCAATCTGCATGGCATTAGCGCCCATCCATAAGGCCCCCATTTTATAACTCAAAAAAATAATCAGGGGAATCATGGGTGGTATGCTGATATTAGCGGCGATTATTACCAAAGGTTTATTTAACTTGAATAAAATAGCCAGAAAAATAGCCGCCGCCAGTTGAAAACCCCAGATGGGTATAATGCCCATAAAAATACCAAACGAAACAGAATAAGCTTTTAATCCTGTTGAATGATGCGGATTAAATAAATGGTCTTCCAGCAGTTTTTTAAATTTTTTTTTGTTAAAAAGGGTTTGTACAAAATCACGGGGTTTTATAAACAAGAAGCTGATCAGTACAAGAATGGTATTTAAAATGGTTATTCTAAAAAAATCTTTATACGGTCTGAAATGTGAAATTCGTTCTGCGGCCGGTGCATAATATACGGTAACCGGTACCGAAACCACAGGAATATCATTCCAGGCTGCTCTGACCAACACTTCAATTTCAAATTCGTATTTACGGGTAATAAAAGAAATTTTTTTTATAGCCGCTAAAGGATAAAGCCGAAAACCCGATTGTGTATCAGGGCAGGTAATACCGGTCTCCACTTTAAACCAAAAGTTGGAAAATTTATTACCAAAGCTGCTGCCGCCGGGCACGGATGCTTGTCCCATATTTCTGGCGCCTATGATAATGGCATTGGGCATTTCTTCAATCTTATTAATAAATGCAGGAATATCTTTTGCAAAATGTTGCCCATCGGAGTCAATAGTAATGGCATATTGATATCCTTTTTCTGTAGCATACGCAAATGCCTTACGCAATGCCCAGCCCTTACCTACATTTTGTTGATAGCTGATACTTTGTACGTTCCTATAGTGTTTTACAATATCATTAGTGTGATCAGTTGATCCATCGTTTACAATAACTATATGATCACAGTATTGGGCTACATCTTCAATAACCGCCCCAAGTGTAGCTGCATTGTTATATGTGGGAATAATAACACAGGCTTTTAAAACATCAACTTTCTCCCTCAGGGAAATAGAACCGGTCATTATTATCAGTTAGCATTTAATAAAATAATTTATCAGAATCGGGATAAAATTAAAACATAAAAAGGAATTAAGGCTTCTGTGTTTAAACACTATGGCTCATTTTATTTTCTGCACGTTTTTTTTTATCCGCCATTCTTTGATGTATCCAGTCTGGCCATTGGCTGCTGTCTTCTGCGTCATAAATACGCAGTTCCTGTGAAGCATCTTTTTGTATCAGGTCATCCTCTGTACATCCCAATATTTCTGCCGCTGTTTTTACACCGGAATAACTGGCTCCGGCAACACCATGGCTCATAATGCTGGCACCACACATATACAGGTTTTCAATTTCTGTTTTGGCTTTAAACGAAAAAGGGCCTGTTTGCATAAATCCCTTTTCGGTACCATATACATTACCCTTGGTTGAATTGATATAGTGTTCATTGGTTATGGGTGTACCCAGCTCCAGGCGAATTATATTTTTATGAATATCCGGTAAAATTCTTTTAAATGTATTCATCAGTTTTTCACAAAGCCTTTCCTTAATTTTTAAATATTTTTCATCGGTTTCATGCCAATCTGTTTTGAGGTCTTTAAAAGAATCATAATCAATAAATGTAACCGCTTCAATGGTATGATGCCGGCCATCAAAACTCAAAGGATCTTTTAATGAAGAGCAACTGATAAACAGGGAATTAAATTCATCGCTTTCTAAAATGGAGACTTTAGTTAATTCATCATAAATCTCATCCATATCTTTATCGGGCATAAACCAAATATTACCAGAATCAATCCCTGCTTCTCTTACATCCATGTCTACCGATATAAAGAACATCAATGAAGTAACCGAATAACGGGTTGAATTAAGTTTATTGATCAGTTTAGGCGTTAGATTTTCGTGGCCAACCAGTTTGTAGGTGGCTGCAGGATCGGCATTAGATATAACCCGTTTTGCGCTGATGATGTCGCCATTTTGTAACTCTACACCTACTACTTTTAATTTTTTATCCCCTTCCACTAAAATTTTTTTTACCGCCTGTCCGGTTTTGATCTCACCGCCATAATTTTTTATGGCTGTGGTCATCGCTTTTACGATAGCCGCTCCGCCACCCATTGGGTAAAAACCGCCGTTAAAATAATGATCCATCAATGCACAATGAAAGGGAAAGCTTGTTTTGTATGGTGGCAGTCCATGGTCGCCACATTGTATATTAAGTACTTTTTTTAATAATGGATCTTTAATATGCCAGCCTATTACACGGCTTAATCTGAATAAACCATATTTGCCCAGATGCCTGGTTCGGTAAGCAATGGTTATATTATCCCAAAATCCATTCATTTTAGGAATGAGGAATAGTTCTCTACTTACCGTTTTAACCAATTTGAGGTATTTCTTTATTCCCTTTTTTTCTTTTGGGAAAATGGTCGACAAAGATTCAGACAGATGGTCTATTCCTGCCGGCATATCAATCCGTTCATCACCAATCCAGCAATGTTCGTAGGCCTCTTTATTCATTCTAAAGAAAACAAGCGCATTGGCAATACCCAACCCTTCGTATAAATTACAGGTAGATTCTCCCTTATCCATACCCCCGATATAATGTACACCCGGACTAAACCTATGGCCATCAATATAAAAACTATGACACCAGCCGCCGGGCACATAATGCTGTTCTATTACGGCTACTTTTTGACCTGCACGGGCAAGACAAAGGGCGGCTGATAAACCACCGGCTCCGGATCCTATAATAATAGTATCAAACGCTTTCATAATTTCTCTTCTAGCCGAAGATA
>CANKNL010000274.1 GCA_947483345.1 Chitinophagaceae bacterium
ATCAAATACGCCCCAGGTTTCCTGCACTAATTTTATTTTACCTTGTTTTTGTTCATCAATACTTTTTTGTGAGATCATATTTACAGGGATAACTGTAGGTTTATCCGGGAAACAACTGAGCCAGGGATAAGCGGCTATGGCGGCACTGCTATGGCCGGGCATTTCAATTTCGGGGATCACTTCAATGTATCTGTCTTTTGCATATTGTACCACGGCTTTAATGTCTTCCTGAGTATATGAACCACCATATTGCATATGGTCATTACCTGTACCGGGATAACGGCCAATGATGGTTCCGTTTCTCCAACCACCAATAGCCGTTAAGCCGGGATATTTTTTTATGTCTATTCGCCAGCCCTGGTCTTCGGTTAAATGCCAATGAAAAGTATTGTATTTATAAGTGGCTAAATAGTCAATATATTTTTTAATGAAGGAAACCGGGAAGAAGTGGCGGCCAACATCGAGGTGCATACCACGGTATTTGAAACGGGGGTGATCAATAATGGTAAGCTGAGGAATACTTAGTTTGTTGTTTGTTGTTTGTTGTTTGTTGTTTGCCGCAGGGAGAAGTTGAAACAATGTTTGGATGCCGTAAAATACACCGCTTTCATCGTTACCGGCGATGCTGATGCCTTTGACATTGACCATTAAAAAATAAGCGCCGGCAATTTTATTATCCAATCGTTCGTAATTTAAACGAATGGCATTGGTGCCGGTATAATTTTTTGTGATCTTTAATTTGTATCCGAAGCATTGCTGCAAATAATCATTAATAAAAGCTGCATTTTTTTCCAGGCCAGATCCTTCCAAAACAATATTGGTTTTATTATTAAGGGTGAATACGCCACTGCCCGTTTTTACTTCTGCCGGCAGGGGTATGATATTTAAATTATTTTGGGCTTTGCAAAAAAGGCTTCCAAAAATCATCAAAAATAAAAGTTGTTTTTTCATAAGAGAGTTTTAATTCTTTAAAACGGGTAATACAATCTTACTGGCATTAACCGCATCGTGATAAATTTTTATCGTTGCTTTTTGAAAATCACTGTCATCAGCTTTGTAAATATCAACAAATTTCTGCGGGTTTCTGTCGGTTAAGGGGAACCAACTGCTTTGTATCTGTATCATTAATTGATGTCCTTTCTTAAAGGTATGTGCAATGTCGGGCAGTGTATATTTAACTTCGGTTATTTTGCCTGGCACAAAGGCTTCGGGTACTGCAAAACTGTTGCGGAATTTACCTCTCATGATTTCGCCACGTACCAGCATTTGATAGCCACCCATGGGATATGCTGTACCATTTCCTTTCCCATATTCCGCTTCATCATATTTATATTCATCCGGAAAAACGTCAATCAACTTAACCACAAAATCGACATCGGTGGTGGAGATGGCTGTCATTAAATCTGCTACCACCGGGCCTCCCAGCGTAATATCTTCTGTTAGTATATCTGTGCTAAACGTAAGTACATCAGGCCGGCGGCTGGCAAAACGTTGGTCATCGGTCATGTATTCCCTGGTTCTGCCCAGGCCAATATCTTCGGTATAGGGAACCGGGTGTGCAGGGTCACTGATGTATTCACTGTATGTATTGTTAGTTGATTTATTCTCAAAAGATAATTTCCCATCAGCTCCAAAGAACAAATTTTTATTCTCCATTTTATTTGATGGCCATTCGTTAAATCTTCGCCACTCATTTTCGCCGCTGAAGAAAATAGTAGCTTCGGCAATATCGTGTACCGTACCTTTTAATTTTAAATAAAAATTAAAGAAAGGCATTTCAATATGACGTTGATAAAATTCACTGGTTTTTTTTCCAAAGCGAATATTGCCTAAATAACTGCCATCACCACGGCCGCCCCAGCCACCATGAAACCAGGGGCCCATCACTAAACGGTTGTCAGTGTTTTTACTTTTCTCTTCAATAGCTTTATACAAATTCCAGGCGCCAAAACAATCTTCGGCATCAAACAACCCTCCAACAACGAGTACAGCGGGTTTTATATCGGTTACAAAATTGCGGGCATTGCGTGCTTGCCACCAGGCATCGTAATTAGGATGATTCATCATATCCTTCCAAAAGGCAATACTATCGCCCATTATTTTGCTAAAATTTTTTAATGCACCGGTCTTTAAATAAAAATCATAATTATCCTGTGATGGAACACGGAAGCCGGGAGTCCAGGCTGTTGTTGGTTTGGGGCGTGGCTGACCAAAACCACTATAAAAATTAAAACCATCCATCAGCATAAAAGCACCGTTGTGGTGAAAGTCATCACCCTGGAACCAATCGGTAACCGGCGCCTGCGGACTAACGGCTTTTAATGCCGGGTGGCCGCTTAAGGCTGCCATGGTTGAATAAAAACCGGGATAGGAAATACCAAAAACGCCAACACGCTTATTATTGCCAGGGATATTATTGGTCATCCATTCAATGGCGTCATAAGTATCACTGGCCTCATCAATTTCCTTGCCTTTTTTATTTGGGTTAAAGGGACGTACATCCACATATTCTCCCTCACTCATAAATTTGCCCCGTACATCCTGTATGGCAATGATGTAACCTTCTTTTAAATAATTGATCCAATAGGTTTCATAAATACGGGCATTGAATTTATCGGTTCCGTAGGGTGAACAGGTATACGGTGTACGATTAAACAGGATAGGATGCTTTACAGAACTGTCTTTTGGAATATAAAAGGCTGTGAATAATTGAATGCCATCACGCATGGGCAGCATCCTTTCTACTTTATAATAATTTTCTCTTACCCAAAGTGAATCGCTGTTTTGGGCATTGAGATTTGTAATAAAGAGGATGAAAAATACAGACTGGAAGAAATATTTTTTCATTTAATAATTATTTGAGTGTTAAATTTAGCGAAACAATGTTGTTTATGATGACAAATAGAGACGAGTTAATCAATAATTTTTATATGTCTTTTCAAAAGCTTGATTACAAAGGCATGAATAACTGTTATAGTGCGGATATCGTTTTTTTTGATCCGGCATTTGGATTATTAAGAGGCGACGAAGCTAAATCCATGTGGGAAATGCTTTGTAAAAATGCGAAGGACTTTTCATTGACCTTTGGTAATATTCAGCATTTGGATGATGAATACAGCACCTGCGACTGGGTTGCCAATTACACTTTTTCAAAAACCGGCAAAAAAGTGGTTAATAAAATCAGGGCGAATATGCGGTTTGAAAATGGCAAAATTGCTGAACACAGTGACGCTTTCAGTTTACACAAATGGAGTAGTCAGGCCCTGGGTTTTATGGGCTGGTTATTGGGTTGGAATCGTTTTTTTCAAAGACAGATACAGAACAAAGCAAGACAGAACCTCATGGCATTTATGAAGAAGCGTAATGGGGAATAGGAAATCAGCAACCCCTAGTGCGCAAGGCCAGATGGCTGGGTTTGCCTGTTTGTAATGGTTGCCCCAGAACAAAGCCGGTGCTGTTGCATATGAAATAAAAAATCACTATTTTTCTGTTTTATTCATTAAACAAAAACTATCAATCATGGGTAATTTATTTGATTATTTAAATTGGGGTGCTATAGCCATAGCGGCTTTGGCTTATTTTGCTTTAGGTGCACTCTGGTATTCTCCGGTATTATTTGTTAAAAAATGGATCGCCTATTTAAAAATTGATGTCAATGATCCCAATGCCAAAAAGGGTATGGCTGTTATGTTTGGAGGGTCGCTGGTAATGATGATAATACAAACTATGGCCATTGCCATTTTAGCCGAACGTCTTGGTATAAGAGGTGATGGCTGGATGAGCGGGTTAAAATTAGGGGCTTTAACAGGCTGCTGTTTTTGTGCAGCAACCATTGGCGTTAATTATCTATACGAGAAAAAACCGTTTGGTTTATTCTTAATTAATGCAGGATATGCTTTGGCCGGGAATATAATTGCAGGTGTGATAATATGCAGTTGGTTTTAGAAAAGTTTAAGGGTAGAAAGGTTACTTTCAATGTCTTAAACCCTTCAACAACCTTCAACTATTCAACCGTTGTTACCTTTACAATATTTGTTGGCAGGTGTAATTCAATCGGTGTGCTGCCGGTATTAATGACCACATCGCCGGTTTTTAAAAAGCCCCGTTCTTTTAAAATA
>CANKNL010000275.1 GCA_947483345.1 Chitinophagaceae bacterium
ATATTCACTTCTTTTCTGCCATCCAGCAGTTTACCTCCCAGTGAATGCGGTTCGCAATATCCTGTAAGTAAAATTGTATTACGGCTGTTTTCGATATTATTACTGATATGGTGCTTAACCCTTCCGGCATCGGCCATGCCACTGGCAGAAATGATAACAAATGGCCCATTTCTAAAATTCAGCATCTTTGATTCTTCCACCGACTTAATAAATTTTAACCCCTTAAAACCAAACGGATCATTATCCGATTGCAGGATCTTTTGAATAGCCTTATTGAAATACTGCGGATAGTGTTTTACGATTTCAGTTGCTTTTACACTCAATGGACTATCCACAAAATAATCGAGGTCGGGTAATCTTCTTTCCAGTTCCAGTTGATTAAGTGCAAATAATATTTCCTGTGTTCTTCCTACACTAAATGCCGGAATAATTAATTTTCCTTTTTTCTGCAGACAGGCTTTTTCAATCCATTTCAAAACCTGATCGGGTGTTGTGCTGGCATTATCATGCAGACTATTACCATAGGTTGATTCGATTAAAATATAATCGGCCTGCGAAAATGTTGCCGGCGATTTTAAGATCACGTCCCTGTAACGGCCTACATCTCCGCTAAATGTTAAGCGTGTAACTTTTCCATCTTCTTTAATTTTAAGATGCACTGCTGCACTGCCAATGATATGGCCGGCATCGGTATATTGTACATCCATATTTTCATCTATGGTAAACCAATCGTCATAAGGAACCGCTACAAAATGATCTTGTGCGGCCAGCGCATCGGCCGTATCATATAATGGTTTTAAATAGGGCAGTCCGTCGTGTGCTCTTCTTTTATTTTCATATTTAACTTCGTTCTCCTGAATACCTGCCGAATCTTCCAGCATCACTGAAGCCAACTCTTTAGTTGCCGGGGTACAAAACACTTTACCAGTAAAACCATCCTTTACCAGTTTAGGTATCAATCCGCAATGGTCAATATGTGCATGAGATAAAATAAGATGTGTTACTTCGGCAGGATCAAAACCAAAGCTACGGTTCATGGCATCGGTTTCTTTTCCCATACCCTGAAACAGGCCACAATCCAGCAAATACTTTTTACCATTGTTTAAAGTGAGTAGATGTTTGCTACCGGTTACTGTACGGGCTGCGCCGTGGAATGCTATTTTCATCTTTGTGTTTTTATTATTTTCCAAAGCCTGACAAAAATCCATTTTCACCATCAGATCAGTGTCATCAGTGTTCTATCCTTCCGCACCCAACCACGCCATCATCCCCATGCCAATTTCGATGGCATTTTCATCAATATTAAAAGTGGGTGTATGCACTCCACTGGTAATTCCTTTGGCTTTATTGCCGGCACCTATCCTAAAAAAACAACCGGGTATTTGGTGAGAGTAATATGCAAAATCCTCGGCACCCATCCGCAGTTCTGTTGTTTCCACATTTTCTGCGCCTACATAGGCTTCGCCTTTTTCTCTGGCAAAGGCATTCAATGCCTCATCATTCAATACAAAAGGGTAACCCACATCAATTTTAATTTCGGCCTGGGCACCCATGGCCGCCACCAGTTCAACGGTTTGTTTTTTTATCAGTTCATGAGCCTGAAAACGCCATTCCTCATTCATCGCCCTGAAAGTTCCCATCAGTTTAACCTCACTGGGAATGACATTGGTTGTATTACCACCCTGGAAAGACGTGATGGATAAAACGCTTGGATTAAACGGGCTGTTATTTCTGGCAACAATTTGTTGCAGGCTTACAATTAAATGCGATGCAATTAAAATCGTATCTGCTGTAAACTGTGGGGCGGCGGCATGTCCGCCTTTTGCTTTGATGGTTATGTATATTTCATCGGCACTCGCCATGATCATGCCTCCTCTAAAACTTAAACGGCCAACCTCCACACCCGGATGTACATGCAAGGCAAATATTTTTTCGGGTTTTGGATTTTCCAGTACACCTTCCTTAATTAAAATACTTGCCCCACCGGGATTTTTTTCTTCGCCCGGCTGAAAAATTAATTTTATTGTTCCCTCCCACTCTTCCTTCAACTCATTTAAAATTTTTGCTGCCCCAAGCAAACAGGCGGTGTGTACATCATGGCCGCAGGCATGCATGACGCCATCATTTTTCGATTTGTATGGCACATCATTCTCTTCTGTAATAGGCAGCGCATCCATATCGGCACGCAATGCAATTATTTTTTTATCCGGATTTTTCCCTTTGATTAAACCAACCACACCGGTGGTGGCTTTAACTTGAAAAGGAATACCGAATTCTGTTAATTTTTTTTGAACAAACGCCGAGGTCTCAAATTCTTTATAACTCAATTCGGGATTGGCATGCAAATGATGCCGGATGGTTACAAATTCCATGGCATATTTTTTGGCCAGTTGTTGTATGCGTGCTTTCATCATGTACTAAAAATAAACTTTAACTGTCAAAATAAAAAAGAGTTTCTATTATGAAACTCTTCGACTGATACAAACTGCTTATTGTTCTTCCTTATTGACCCTGTCGGGTTTTAATTCTATGGTATCGGGTACCACATAAATATTACCGGTTATTACGCCCGCTTTAATGATCAAATCCCTGTATTTTTCAGCATCTTTCAATTCTTCGAAATCCCCAAATTTCATTTTAATAAATGGTGCTTGATAGGTCATAATCACTTTCTCTTCAGGAAAATTTTGTAAAAGATAGGATCTTACTTTTATGGCATAGTCCCTGTTATTGCTTTTTAAAACAAATAAGCGGTAACCCTTGGTAAACCGGTTAGCCATATTATTGATGTCGACCTCTGCTTTTGCAAGTAGTTCCAAACGGGGATCTTTAGTTACAGAAACTTTTGTTACCACATTGGAATCCGGCGTTGCTGTTTGTGCAAAAAGGCCCAAAGACAATATTAAAACAAGGAATAAACTAACTGATTTCTTCATGATATGTATAATTACAAAAACTGTTCCAATCAATTTTGCTGCATCGCTTCAGTTATTATTTTTAGGCTATTATTACCATACAACCTGTTGGCTCCCGCCCCAATTAATGTTTTAGCAAAAGTATAATTTTTAATATCGGCGGCCACTTTGATTTTGATCGGGTCTGCCAAATGTTTTCGAATTAACTGCAGGTTTTCTATAATCAACTTATTTTCCATAATCCCGGTCCCTATCCGTATAAAATCAACTCCGGCAGCACCATAAATATCGCAAGCCGTTATGATTTCCTCATCGGTCAATAACGCTGTTTCAATGATCACAGTCAGCATTTTTTCTTTTTTCCTGATTATGGGAATTGCTGTATTGATTTCATTTGCTAAAAACTGCCAGTCCTTATTTTTAACCGCACCGATATTTATTACCATTTCAACTTCATCTACTCCGTCAATAATCGCCAGCACAATTTCCGCAATCTTAGCTTCAATGGCACTATAACCAAATGGATATCCAACTACAGTAGAGATGTTGATACCTGTTTGTGCTGTAAGCCGTTTTGCGGCTTTTACAAATAGTGGTGGTACACAAACAGTCGTTAATTTACATTCAATGGCTTCCCGGCAAGCTATTTCAATATCGCCCATAAAGGTATCAGGCTTTAAAGCTGAATGTGCTATATATTCCTCTATATTCATATTTCTATTAACCGCGTACAAAAATACGGATTAAACAAAACTTAATTATATAAGTGGTCATATTTACATGTAATCATTTGTTATATTTATCGCCTAATCAAAACAACCAAAACCAAATTGCATGCAAAAGATTAAAATTTTTTTGATCGGGTTTATTTTTTTGTCAGGTACAGCTCTGCATATCAAAGCACAGGCTACATACCCGGTAAATGATGTGGCAAATCCAAAAAACGGCTGTTATGCATTTACGAATGCCACAATTGTAAAAGATGCCCAAACCACTTTACAAAGCGCCATATTGGTAATCCGCCAGGGGAAAATAGAAGCCGTTGGAAATAATATCTCTATCCCAAAAGATGCGGTAGTTATAGATTGTAATGGAAAATATATTTATCCTGCATTTATAGACATCTATAGTGATTATGGCATGCCGGCTACCGAGCGCCTGCAAACTGCAGGTGGTGCAGCCGCTTTTTTTCGTA
>CANKNL010000276.1 GCA_947483345.1 Chitinophagaceae bacterium
GATAGCGGTTTCAAATCCGCCCTTAGCGCCTTCTACAAAAGCATCAAACACATCTATTTTTTTATAAAGCGCACCAACAACTATTAAAAAAAACAAACCAAGTATCAGTCCATTACTTAAAATACCCGAAAATGCCTGTGCATAAGTAGGTTCAAGATGTGTAACATATAAAACCAACACCGTAATTAGTGCTGATATGCCCAATACCCAGGCCAAAATAACCGGTTGAAAAACATTGATCTTCTGCTTAAATGACACGATGAACATGGCAGCCATTGTAGCCGCAAAAGTGGCGATCATACAGGGAATAAAAATATCGGTAGCATTTTGTGCACCAAGGCCCGATCTGAATGCAATAATGGTTACCGGAATAAGCGTTAAACCCGATGCATGCAAAGCCAGGAACATGATCTGGGAGTTGGAGGCCACTGCTTTATTGGGATTCAGTTCCTGCAGGCTTTCCATGGCCTTTAAACCAAATGGCGTAGCTGCATTATCGAGGTTTAATAAGTTAGCCGAAAAATTCATCATCATATGTCCGGTTGCCGGATGCCCCTTGGGTACATCAGGAAATATTTTTGAAAAAAATGGCCAGATGATCTTTGATAAAACCCTGATACCACCCGCCTTTTCGGCAATACTTAAAAACCCCATAAACAGGGCAAGGATACCAATTAATGGCAGGATGATATCCATGACGGCATTCTTGGCTGTTTCAATGATACCATCTACTTTACGTACCAGTTTTTTTTGAACAGATACATACGTAAAGGTTTTTATTGCAGGGTTAGCCGTTTGGATCATTTGAATTGAATCAGGAGACAGGTTATCCGTTAATAATACCGATGCCCGCTTTACAGAGTCTGTTTTGTAATACCCATATTCTTTTAAGAAATCGGCATATTTAGGAGATAGTTTTTGATTAACAGGTGATCCAATGGCTATATAAAAGCTGCTGTCGTATTTATCGGATGATTTACCTACCACCATACGGGTAAAGATCTTTTCATCGCCGTTAAACATGCTTATACCTGCAACAAATACAGCTATAATTATAAATGCGGACCATATTCTGCTTAATGCCATGCCAAGAAATTATGAATTATGAAAGTTGAATGTTGAATGGAAAGTTACTCAATTCGAAGCAAAAATCACTTATACCTTGTCAGGATTCACAATTCCGAATTCATAATTCATAATTTCTCTGCTTCCCTTACCTTTGCTGCCGCAATAGAAAATCGTAAATAGTAAATCAAAGAACAGAAATGGCTTTAAAAGCAGGAATAGTAGGACTCCCAAACGTAGGTAAATCAACCTTATTTAATGCGGTAAGTAACAGTGCCAAAGCACAGGCAAGCAATTACCGGTTTTGTACCATTGAACCAAATACCGGTTTGGTAAATGTACCTGATCCCCGTTTGGATAAACTGGCTGAGTTGGTTATTCCGGATCGTACCGTACCAACCCAAATTGAAATTGTAGATATTGCCGGCCTGGTACGCGGAGCCAGTAAGGGTGAAGGATTGGGTAATAAATTTTTAGCCAATATACGTGAGGTGGATGCCATCATTCATGTTGTACGTTGTTTTGAAGATGACAATATTCTGCGTGATGAAGGCCCTATAAACCCGGTTAGCGATAAAGAAATTATTGAAACCGAATTGCAGTTAAAAGATCTGGAAAGTGTAGATAAGAAAATGCAGCGTACCGAAAAACTGGCCAAGACCGATACCAAGATGAAGGTGGAACTGGAGACCCTGATTAGTTGCAAAAAGCATTTGGAAGAAGGAAAGAACATCATTACCCTGGGCTTGAGTAAGGAAGATAAATCAGCTATTGCAGATTTGTTTTTACTAACCGACAAACATATTTTATATGTGGCCAATGTTGATGAGGCCAGTATGCATACCGGAAATAAATATAGTGAGGCTTTGATTGAAGCTGTAAAGAATGAGGGTAATGAGGTTATTGTAATGACCAATGCCATTGAAGCCCAGATTGCCGAGTTTGAAAATGCAGATGATAAAGCCATGTTTATGGAAGAATATAAAATGACCGAACCGGCTCTTGACAGGTTAATTCATTCAACTTATAAACTGTTAAACCTGTCAACTTATTTCACCGCAGGTGTACAGGAAGTAAGGGCATGGACGATTGAAAAAGGCTGGAAAGCCCCACAGGCGGCCAGTGTGATACATACCGATTTTGAAAAAGGGTTTATTAAAGCGGAAGTTATTGCTTACGATGATTTTTTAAAATACCGTTCAGAAGCGGCTTGTCGTGAAAACGGAAGGTTGCGCATTGAAGGAAAAGAGTATTTAGTGCAGGATGGTGATGTGATGCATTTCAGGTTTAATGTGTAAGACTATTTCATTTTCATTTGGGCAAAATATGGGTGTTCCGGGTTAACAATCAGTTCCTGTCGTAAAGGATGAATTAAAATATCCATATCCTCCATGGGTATTGCACCAAGCAAGGGTTCATTATCTCCAGGTAATACCATAGCATCAATGTTGCATCTTCTGTTCTTAAATTTAACCTCAATTGGGCCCACAACATCATATTCCTCCACACTCCCATTTGCCATTTGTGCTTTCCTTCTTTCTTTCAAAGGCAGTTGCAATTGCTCCTGAATAGTTTCATTAATAGCCATCATATAAGCACCACTATCAACAAGCATACTTACTGACATTTGCTTTATTTCATCTTCTCCAATAATATTTCTTTTGGCAAGTATTAAATCTTCACCGTTGATTAATGTTATTTCTGCGTAAACCAGTCCCATAAAATGGCATTTAATTAAAGATACTAATTTTCGAAAATAAAACGGGCTTCTGAAATCAGAAGCCCGTTTTATTTGATCAATTAAACTATTATTGAGGTAACATGACCTGGTTTATTTTATGTAAAGTGCCGTTTACAAAATGCTGATCGCTTGTACCAAATGGATCTGGAAAAGGGTTAATCGCAATGTTTGAAGCCGTAGCATTAGCTATCCCTTTTACTGAAGCGGCGCTAATAGTAGGACCGGTAAAAGTACAAACCAGGCTTATTCCCGGATGCGATGGTATGCCCCCATTTAATAAAGTTGGGTATGATGTAGCTGTTGTTGGAAAATTATTGGTAAAAGCACGGCTGCCTAACATATGGTAAACTACAATACCTTTTGCCAATTGGGTTGAAATATTATTTGTGCTTAAAAAAGCAGGACCTGCTGCAACGGCTCCATTTGCAAAGGCTGTAGCAATGGCCACACTACCTGTTTGTGCAAAAACCTGCTGATAAACCAATCCGAAAATCAAATTCTGGAAAGCCGCATTACTTGGTGCAAACACGGTTACATTTGGACCGAAATTACTTAAAACCCATTGTAAGCTTGCAGAAGTTGTAGGTGCAACACCGCTATCAGCACGTTGCACTGCTGCCGTGAAGTATGTAAAATCGGCATCAGTACTGATCCGGTTCCATAAATAACGTGACGGCGGTGCCGGCATTGCAGCAGCGGTATGAATAACACCGTTTGCCACAGTTGCATTTACAGATATTAGCGGAATATTGTTTACCCAATTACCATTGCGGCTGCTTGGCGATGTGGTTAACCTTACCAATGGGTTAAAACCTGGTGTGCCTGTTGTTGGGTTTAAATTAGTGGGATAAAACCAATTGGGAAATGTACCCGGTACGCTGGCTGTAGTTATGGCCTGTGGAATCATGTTATAACTAACAATGCTGGCAGCAGTTGTCACTGGAATATTAGCATTAATGAATCCTGCATAAACGGCATCAGGTGCCCCGACAGTTGCGCCTCCGGAAATTAAATTAATAAAATTACGCATGGCATTATTATCGGGCACATACATCGTAAAAATGGTTGCCCTATTATTTACTGAGGCCAACATGCCTCCCCTAACAATCAGTTTATAATATAAGCTGTCATTAGCAATAGTAGCAATGGTTTCGCCCAATGCTAACCCCGTTGGTGCAACAACAGCCGGTGCCGGAAATTGCTCAAGGTCTTTATTACAAGAAGATAAAATAAACATCATTGCTGCCACCGCCAGCAATACATGAATCTTCATTCTTTTGATTATATATTTCATATTTA
>CANKNL010000277.1 GCA_947483345.1 Chitinophagaceae bacterium
TGCAAAGATACCCCGAAGGCCTCCGGGTGCATCTTTGCGGTATCAATTATTTAAAAAACTAAAAGGCATACCAATGAAAAAGTTATTAATTAATCCCGCTGTATTCGTATTAGCAGCAGGTAGTTTATTTGTTATCTCATGTGGAAATTCCGGTTCAGATGTGGCAATGAAATCGCCGGCTCAGCATACGGTTGATTCAACAAATCAAAAAGAAAAGAGTGAAAATGATGGCAAAGAAAATGATGAAAATAAATCAATAGCTAAACCTGTAAGTATGGTAGAAGGTACCGATTCAAAAGCAAAAACAATTGAGAATTTGCAGGCTGCTTTTAAAGGCGAAACAACGGCCAGTGCAAAATATGCAGCCTATTCTAAAAAAGCCGAACAGGAAGGTTATCACGAGATTGCCTTACTTTTTAAAGCCGCCTCATCTGCCGAAAATATTCATGCCAACAACCATAAAGCTGTATTACAGGAGTCGGGTATTTCTACGCCGGTTATTAAGCCTGAGTACACCGTTACATCAACCAAAGAAAACCTGGAAGATGCCATTAAGGGAGAAACCTATGAAGCAACAACCATGTACCCCGAATTTCTTACAGTGGCCAATGCGGCCGGTGATCAATTGGCCATGATCAGTTTGACCTATGCCTATAAAACAGAAAAAAAACACAGACTGATGTACGAAAATGCACTGGCTGCATTACAGAATAATGCCGTGAAATCATTGCCAACCGTATTTTATATTTGTCCAACCTGCGGAAATACATATGAAACAAAAGCACCTGCACGCTGCGGTATTTCCATGACCACCGGCGAAAAATTCATTAAAATCACCTCACTTTAAATCTAACAATCATGACACAGGCACACCTGCATTTAGTAATCACACACCTTCCTATTTTTGGTTCCATAATAGGCGCTTTGGTTTTGGGTTTTGGCATCTGGACAAAAAGTATACAAACTCAAAAAGCCGCTTACCTCGTATTTGTTCTTTCTGCTATAGGGGCCGGTATGGCCTATCTAACCGGAGAAGCTGCTGAGGAAACAGTTGAAAATGTATTGGGTGTATCTGAAAATATAATCAAGCAGCATGAAGAATTTGCCATGTATGCATTAGTAAGTTGTATCGTTTTAGGGGTGTCGTCTTTGATTGCGCTTTTTGTGACGTTTAAAAAAACAGCATTCTCAAAAACAGCCGCAACAATAACCATTTTAATTTCTCTTATTAGTTTTTCTTTAGTAGCCTGGACAGGATACCTGGGTGGCCAGATCAGACATACTGAAATCACTAATGGGCCAGTGCAAAATAACGCGGCCGGAGAAAAAGAAGGTAAAGATGATGATTAAGAACACCGTCAAGAAATGAGCCTATAAAAACCATTTTTACATGATCATTCCTCACCAGCTTTGTGGGGAATGATCATTTTATCTCAGACAAAACAAATGCCATGTTGAAAAACACTAAAAATAAAAATATACAAACAGAAGTAGATGCCTGTTATTTATATAGCAAATTAGCTTCGGTTGAATCTGATGCGATTGTGGCAAATGTATTCCGGCAAATGAGTGATATTGAAAAAAGCCATGCGGAAGCATTTTTAATAAAAGCGCACCTGACAGAGATGCCACTGCCTTCAATGCGGGCTAAGATATTAAATACGATTGGAAAATTATTTGGGTATGATTATGTTTTGGGCGTTTTAATGGATACTGAAAAAAGTATTTCAAATGCCGTGATCGCCGCTAAAAATAAAAACAAATTACCCATTACCGGTAGTGAAACCAATCATGTTACCATATTGCGTTCACTTTTAGAAAATGAATCCAAAGTAACCGGGAGCCAGTTAGCAAAATTTGAAAGCAGGCACCGGTCTGTTGGTGGCAATGCTTTACGGGCAGCCGTATTGGGAGGCAACGACGGATTGGTTTCAAACTTTAGTCTGGTGATGGGTATAGCAGGTGCTACTTCCGGTCAAAGCGGTGTGTTACTGGCGGGTGTGGCCGGGTTATTGGCTGGTGCATTATCTATGGCATTGGGAGAATGGATCTCGGTAAAAAGTTCGCAGGAACTTCATGAAAATCAAATGCAATTGGAAATGGACGAACTGGAAACCAATCCGGAAGGCGAACAAAAAGAATTGGCATTGATTTATATGGCAAAGGGTATTCCTGAAGACCAGGCGCATGACATGGCAGCAGACATTATGTTGAATAAAGAGTTGGCTTACGACATACTGGTAAAAGAAGAATTAGGTATTAATACCGATGAATTAAAAGGCTCCGCCATGGAAGCCGCTGTGTATTCATTTATTCTTTTTGCTATTGGTGCCGTTATACCGGTAATGCCTTTCTTCTTTATATCCGGAACTACAGCCATTATTATCAGTGTTGCCTGCAGTGCAATTGGATTATTTTTAATTGGGTCGGCTATCACCTTATTCACCGGAAAAAGTATTTGGTTTTCGGGCATGCGGCAGGTTATATTTGGACTGATGGCGGCGGCCATTACTTTTGGTATCGGTAAATTAATCGGGGTTTCACTGGCAGGGTAGAATTGTTTTTAATACCGGCATTCAAAAATACGCTATCAATCATCGGGTTAATAAAATGCCTGTTTACCCTCTGGCCTGTTCTGTAGGCACTTTATAAGCGAACATGGGTCAAGGTATGTCACATGACCACCGTTTTTTCAATACATTTGTCTTTCAAATATATGCATATGAAAAATATAGCCGTCCTCCTTTTCGCCATAATTGGCTTTAGTGTTTCTGCCCAAAATAAATTATTGACCATGGAAGATGCCATGGTAAAAAATCGTTCAGCCCTGGCTGTAGAAAATTTAAAACAACTGCAGTTTGTATACGGTACCAACGACTATGTATATTTAAAAAAGATTGCCGAAAAAGAGGTTTGGATAAAAGGAAATTTCAAAACGCCCGAAACGCCATTTCTTACCCTGGAACAATTAAATGATAAAATTAAAATAGCGGGTTATAGCGAATTAAAAACGATGCCTGCTATTCAGTTCAACAAATCATCCGACTGGATATTTTCGGTTGATGGAAATAAAATGGCCTTTAACCCTTTAACCAATCAGTCGAAAATAATTTTACCTAAAACGATGGCTGCAAAAGTAGCCGCGGAAATAAGCGATGCAGGTTATATTGCTTATATAGATAATTACAATCTTTTTGTTTCTTCGGGAACTAATGCCGCAAAACAGGTGACTTCCGATGGCCATAAAGATCTGGTGTATGCGCAATCTGTTCACCGGGACGAATTTGGTATCAGCAAGGGAACATTCTGGAGCAATTCGGGCAAGCAGCTGGCTTTTTACAGAATGGATCAAAGCATGGTAACAGACTATCCAATCATCGACTGGTCAGCATATCCTGCAGTTAATGAAAATATAAAATACCCGATGGCAGGTGGTAAAAGCCATCAGGTTACAGTGGGTATTTATGATGCCGTAAATAATAACACTACCTGGATTAAAACCGGTGAACCGGTTGAACAATACTTAACCAATCTGGCCTGGAGCCCCGACGATAAATTTATTTATATCGCCGTATTGAACAGGGGACAGGATCACCAGAAACTAAATCAATATGACGCCCTAACAGGAGCATTTGTAAAGACATTGTTTGAGGAAAAGGATGACAAATATACTGAGCCATTAGTGCCTATGTTATTTGTAAAAAATAATCCTGGCCAGTTTATCTGGCAGAGCAACCGGGATGGTTGGAACCATTTATACCTGTATGATGTAAATGGACAATTAGTTAAGCAACTAACCAAAGGCAATTGGGAAGTTATTGATGTAAAAGGTTTTGATGCCAATGGAGAAAATTTGTTTTATGTATCCACTGAAGAATCACCAATCACAAAAAATGGTTACCAGCTAAATTTAAAAACGGGGATATCAAAAAGACTCACCAATGTATCTGGCGTGCATACGACACAGGTAAGTACCGATGGCAGTACCATCATTGACAATTACAACAGCAATGGTAATCCCAGAACCATACAGCTTATTGAAACCAAAACAGCA
>CANKNL010000278.1 GCA_947483345.1 Chitinophagaceae bacterium
AGCAGTTCCCAACTCCAGGCAATAGCTTCTTCTTTAAAATATCCGGCAGCTGTATTATTGGGGTCGCCAAAACTCCAGTTGCCCAGCATTTCAAACATGGTATGATGATAGGTGTCTACACCTACTTCTTCCAGATCATTATGCTTACCACTAACCCGTAAACATTTTTGAGTGTCTGCCGCCCTGTTAAAAGGGGCCTGTTTATTACCCAAAAAATAATCTTTAAACTGATTCATGCCGGCATTGGTAAATAGCAATGAGGGATCGTTTTTTACCACGATTGGAGCCGAAGGCACAATGGTATGTTCTTTCGATTTAAAATAGTCGAGAAATTGTTGTCTGATCTCAGCACTCGTCATCATATGCCAATAGTTTATATGGGTTGATTTTTGTTGTTTATGGGGCTATATTTGTGAACTTTTGCGAAGGTATGAAAAAAAAATCCCCTCTTGAACCAGGTTTGGTCTCTTACCGGAGAACACAGGGGGAAGAAAAAGGGGAAGATTTTAGCGGCGGATAAGCAAATTATTTTAAAAACTGTCGTTTGCAAAACATAAAAACATCATTTCTTTATCGCTATGCGGAAATAGGGCCATGAAAAAAATTAAATATTACTATAATACGCATACACTTCGTTACGAGAAGCTGGTTACCCCGCTTCGCGTAAAGTTGTTGCGGATTTTTGGTTTTATATCGGCGGCATTGGTTACTTCTGCAATTGTTATCTATATATACAATAATTTTTTCCCCAGGGCTGTTGATAAGGAAGCCGAACTGAAGTATGAGATCATTAAAGACAATTACAATACCCTAGCCAATAAAACCAAAGCCCTGCAGCAACAAATGGCCGATTTGGAAAAGCGGGATAACGAAGTTTATCGCTCTATTTTTGAAGCCAACCCATTATCGGACAGTGCCAGAAGTAAAGCTATTGAAAAGAAAAAAGAAATTGCAAAAGTGAATTTATTAAATGAAGATGAGCTGGGATTTGAAATTGCAAAAACATTAAATAATATCACGGCCAGGGTGGCTTATCAGTTTGAAAGTTATCATGCTATTGAAAAACTCATCAATAACCAGGAGACTAAAATGGCCAGTATTCCGGCTATACAACCGGTAAGTAATAAACAGCTTAACCGCATTGCAAGTGGGTTTGGTATGCGTGTTCACCCCATTTATGGCATAGCCAAAATGCATCCCGGACTGGATTTTACGGCTCCACAGGGTACGCCTATTTATGCCACAGGCGATGGCCTGGTTACCGCATCGGGCCCGGGTACGGGAACCGGAAATTTTGTACTCATCAATCATGGGTATGGGTATGAAACCAAGTATTTACATATGGTTCGTATAAAAGCAAGGGCAGGGCAAAGGGTAAAACGTGGCGAAGTGATCGGCTGGGTGGGCAGCACCGGTGCCAGTACCGGACCGCACTGCCATTATGAAGTACATATTAATGGCAACCCGGTAGATCCGGTTTACTTTTTCTTTAATGATTTAAATGCTGAGCAATACGACCGGGTACTTAAAATTGCTGCAACGGGCAGTGCCAAAAGTTTTGACTAATTTTAATTATGGCTCTTCAACAAATATCTTTTGCATTTGATGAAACACCGGTTCCCAAAAAACCGGAACCCAAGGCTATAGTCATTGAAAAACCTGCTCCCGAAAAAATAAAAGTAAAAGGCGATAATAAAAAATTAACGCGGGGCAGGGTAAGTTTAAAAGAAAAAGAATCGGGTGCCGATTTAATTGAAATACCGGAGGATGCTGTATTATTTGAAAAGAAATATTATGCCATTGGCATTGTTGCCAATATGTTTAAGGTAAACCAATCGCTGATCAGGTTTTGGGAAAACGAGTTTGATATTTTAAAGCCCAGGAAAAACGGCAAAGGCGACCGCTTATTTCGTCCGGAGGATATAAAAAACCTGAAACTGATTTATCATTTACTGCGTGAACGGAAATATACTCTTGAAGGCGCAAAAGATTTTTTAAAACAGAACAAAAGAGCAGATGAAAAATTTGTGTTGATAGAATCTTTAAAAAAATTGCAAGGCTTTTTGAATGAATTGAAAGCCGATTTGTAAATGATAGCGTGTTCGGGCTGATCGTATTTAATGCTGTAACTTCTGATTAACATTAAAATTTAGCGTAGCTGATTTTTTGACACGATATTTATCCTTTCAAATTTATGGTTATGAAAAAATATGTATTGATTTTATTTTGTACAGTTTTTGCAACGCTCGGTTTATATGCTCAGGCTCAATATGAAGCCAGTTTGGATCCCAAGCACCCCGAAGTAAAAGTGGTAAGGGGATTAATTAATAAATATCAAATTCAGAACGATACGGCATTTAAATGGTATGGATCAAACCTGGGCGGTTATAAAGCCGATACGGCAACACTAAATGCATTTGAAAGGGCAAGAGCGAAATATCAGTTTGTTATTTTTGGCGGTACCTGGTGTGAGGATACACAATTTCTTTTACCCAAGTTTTTTAAACTGCAGGAGCAAAGCGGCTTTCCGGATGAAGGGATTACCCTGTTTGGGGTAAATCGGGCAAAGACCTCGCTGGGTAATATTGCCAAAGCATTCAACATTACCAATGTGCCTACATTTATTGTAATGAAAGATGGTAAAGAAATTGGCCGCGTGGTGGAGTATGGTAAAACCGGTAAGTGGGATAAGGAAATAGCCGTACTATTAAATCAATAGCCGTTTACTTGATCTGGTAAATATCAACTCCTTTTTCATTTAGCAGGTACACTTTTCCATTCATGGCTTTTATGGATTTAAATTTACCAAAGAAGGCAGGTAGTGTATATTCTTTTAACTGCAGGGATTTTAGCTGGTAACTGTACAGTTCATTATCGGTAAAGCCATAAACGGTATTACCATTAACTTCTACGTTCGTCCAGTTTAAAAAAGCCAGCCTGTTTTTAAAGCCACCGTAATAATCAAAAATATAAAAGCCTTTAAGTGGGTCGTAGAGATAAACAAAATTATCCCGGTCAATGATTTTAACAGGTGCAGGAACGGTATCAAATAACATCCGCCAGTCGGTAGTAGCCTGTAACAGTTTACCATCTTCATCAATCTTTTTCAATTTATAATCTTCTTCATCAAAAAGCCAGATATAATTATCGTAGGAGAGTGTTACATTATTAACGTAAAAAATATTCTGTTTGCGCAGGTTGATATTGTTGCGAACCGTCAATAAGCGGTCGAGCACAACCACTGTTGAATAATTTTTGTAGTAGAGCAGGGCTTTTAAGGGATTGGTCACATCCACATAATCGGGGTTGCCATATCTTTTTACATCATTGAATACGGCCATGGAGTCTCCATTACCATTCAGTTTTTTTAACTGGTTACTATTACTGATCAGGTAAATATTATCCAGGTTATCTACATTTAAATAAGTAAAATGGCCATTAATGGTTTTGAGGAATTGAAAAGCAGAATCCTTTTGTGCCATGGCTGCAAAAGGGTTTGCCACAGAAGCACAGAAGCACAGAAAGGGAAGTATTAAATTTATTTTTTTCAATTTTGATTATTTAATAAAAACTCAATCTTTTTTTCGGTCTTCTCCATTTCCTCCCCCTTGGGGGGAGATAGAGGGGGCCTTATAGTACTTCAACTCCGTATTTTCTCCATCAAAAACAGCATAGCTGAAATATTTGATCCAGTCACCCAAATTAATATACCGGCTTTTTTCGTTTATTGTAAAATCAATGGGCAGATGCCGGTGACCAAAAATTAAATAATCGTAAAAATTATTTTGAAGCAGAGCCTTGCAATAGATGATGAGCCATTCATGGTCTTCGCCTAAAAAGAGGTCATCTGTTTGTCCGGTTTGTGCCCTGCTTTTTCTGCTGAAGTAATTTGCAATACCCATGCCAACATAGGGTGGCAAAATTCCAAATAACCAGTTGCATGCTTTATTGCGGAATATTTTTTTAATGAATTTATAACCATGGTCGCCGGGGCCAAGTCCATCGCCATGTCCTACCAGGAATTTTTTTCCGTTGAATTCAAAAG
>CANKNL010000279.1 GCA_947483345.1 Chitinophagaceae bacterium
TGAGTAACAGTCATGTCTGTTGAAGAAACGGGAGGCAAAAAATGCATTTTTAACTTGATGGGCAGCAGGAAGAATTTTTTATTGATAGGCATGGCTTTTTTTGTGCCAATTATGATACAAGGAATGATGTCGCTCTTTGTTGCCACTGCGAGCCTGAAGGCGCCATCATGAAAGGGTTTTATTGGTTCTGTCGTTCGGTTTCGTGCACCTTCGGGGTAAATGCACATATGCATGCCTGTTGTCAATACTTTTTTCATGCTGTCAAAACTTTTACTACGACTTTTTTCATTTTTTCTGTCAACTAAAACAGATCCCCGTTTATAAAAGGAACCAAATAAAGGTATTTTTGAAAAAGAGGCTTTGGCAATGGTTTTATTTGCTCCCGGAACAAATGGAGCAGATAAGGGCACATCTAATAAGGCATTGTGATTATAAACTACAATGTATGCTTTGTGGGGTTTAAAATTTTCTTTACCACTTACTTTAACCGGGCATCCGATCATATATAACCATATGGTCATCCAAATTTTGGAAACGGCAATAAAATAGGTTTGTCCTTTGGGATCTTTCATTAAATGTGAAACCATGGAGGGAATAAATATAATCAGGAATGTGGTTAAAAAACTGATAAGCCCCCACAAGGCCCAGATCCTTCCAAAAATATTTTTAATACTGTTCATGTTCTTGTTTTAATGCTAAGGGGTTAGTAGTTTCCAGTCAATTGGGGATATGCCCTGTTTGGTTAATAATTCATTTGTTTTTGAAAAATGTTTGCAACCCCAAAAGCCGGTATGGGCAGATAGGGGAGACGGATGTGCCGCTTTTAAAACAACATGTTTCGTTTCATCAATAAGGTTTTGCTTTTCCTGTGCAAACTTACCCCAAAGTAAAAAAATAATGCCTTTTTTTTCGTCAGAAATCTTTTGTATGACAGCGTCAGTAAAATCTGACCAACCAAATTTGGCATGACTGTTTGGTTCGTTAGCCCTAACCGTTAGAGATGTATTTAAAAGCAATACACCTTGTTCGGCCCATCGGGTTAAGTTGCCAAAATGTACCGGCATGGCGATCCCAATATCATTTTGAATTTCTTTATATATATTGGCTAAAGAGGGAGGTAGTTTAATGCCGTTTTGAACAGAAAAACTTAATCCATGTGCCTGGCCTTCGCCATGGTAGGGGTCCTGGCCAAGGATGACTACTTTTAGTTTGTGAAAAGGCGTTTGGTTAAAGGCATTGAAAAGGAGTGAGCCGGGAGGGTAAATGATTTTTCCGGCTGCTTTTTCAGTTTTTAAAAAAATGACAATTTGTTGAAAGTAAGGTTTGGTAAATTCATTTTTTAAAACTTCCTTCCAGGAGGCTTCCATTTTAACTTCCATGTGCTCAAGTTTAGGTAAAATTAGACAAGAGGGCCCATACAGGGCCATTTTTTTATAAAAAGGTAAGATTAAAAAAGTGCAGTATGGATGAAACGGGTGTCATTTTTTAATGATCTGTATTTATCTGTTTTTTTATTTAGATATAATTTTTATGAATTGCCTATATTTGCAACCCGTTTTGAAATAATTGAATAAAGGCAAAGCCTTTTATATTTTAAAGTGTTTTTAATAGTATAGTATCCATATGGTCTGGTAGCTCAGCTGGATAGAGCATCAGCCTTCTAAGCTGAGGGTCATTGGTTCGAATCCAATCCAGATCACAAAAAAAGCCTGATTGGGGCTTTTTTATTTTATATCAAAGAACAGGCAATTTCCAACCACTGTTATGTTTGAACAGTGCCTGTTCAATTTTACCAGATCAAATTTCAACAGTTTATCATATAGACAATGCTGGTAAACTGCAAACAAAAGCGGGTATAAAAATTGGTCTTTCTTTTGGCAAATACCTGGCGACCTTTACATATCAAAACAAGGTTTTAAAAGAGATCATGCGCTTTCTTGCCATGTGCACATTTTTTTTATAAGCTGCCAAACTTCATGGCCGTATTGAGATAATGAAAAAAAAAGATATGAGGGTGCGAAATCCTTCCTTACTTTAACTTGTTTGTTTTTCTAATTGGCATTAAGCTGTTGCTAAAACAGCTGATAAAGTAAATGAAAATTAATTTTTAAAATAGCTAATAACGAGTTGTACTGTGGAATTCATTTTACCAAATGAATAAGTATTATAATTTTTTAAGATAAACGGATTCAAATCGGTAAAGGTCTGATTTTAACTATTTTAACACAAATAAAAAATTTAGATACAAATTTTGCCTTTCCATTAATTTAACATTATATTTGCACATAACTCAGATAAAAAATTTTAATCAAATTAAAGTTTATGAAACAAAAACTAACACTAATTCTGGCATTATCTCTTTTAGCCACAAGTGCCTTTTCTCAAAAATCTAAAAAGATGGGAAATGGAGATAAAAAGGGGCCACTTTTTGGCTTACATTATAACATGGCTGATTTTAATGCACCTTTAGGGATTAAAGATCCATTAAAAAGTAGTGGTTACAGCCGTTTTAACGATATGACCAAGGGATTCTCTTTGTCTTATTGGAAAGGAATTCATTCAAAAGTTGATTTCTCTGTAAAAGTTAATGCTAGTTTCCGTGATTACCGTGCAATTCGCACAGGACTTACTCAAAAAACTGAAATAGGTCTTGAACTTGAACCATCCATCAATATTCGTCCTTTTGATGATGCCGCCCTTTTAAATCCATTTTTAACTGTTGGTGTTGGTGGCGGTTGGTATACTGATAAAATTGGGGCTTATGTTCCAGCAGGACTTGGTTTACAGGTAAATTTCAATAGCATTACATATGTATTTGTTCAGGCTCAATACAGATGGACTTTAACTAAGGATGTTTTAGGAGATAATTTATTTTATTCAGTTGGTGTTGCACAAAATATTGGCAAAGAAAAAGTAAAAGTTGTTCCACCACCACCACCACCACCAGTGGTTGAGGTTCCAAAAGACAGAGATGGTGATGGCGTTTTAGATGCTGATGATAAATGTCCAGATGTTAAAGGCTTGGCTTCTTTACAAGGTTGCCCAGACAGAGACGGAGATGGCATTACTGATGCTGATGATAAATGTCCTGATGTACCAGGTTTAGCCCGTTACCAGGGTTGTCCAATACCTGATACTGATAAAGATGGTATCAATGACGAATCTGATAAATGTCCTACTGTTCCGGGTATTGCCCGTTACCAGGGTTGTCCAATACCGGATACTGATGGCGATGGTGTAAATGATGAAGAAGATAAGTGTATCAATGAAAAAGGACCAGCTTCTAACTTTGGTTGTCCTGTTATCAGCGAAGAAGTAATTAAGAAAGTGAACAGAGCTGCGCAAAATGTTTTCTTTGCTACAGGCAGTGCCAAATTATTGGCCAAGTCTAATAGTAAATTAGATGAGGTTGTTGCTATTCTTAATGAGAATACAACCTACAAAGTAGCTGTTGATGGACATACAGATAATACCGGTAAAGAAGATAAAAATCAAATTTTATCCGAAAACAGGGCTGCTGCTGTAAAAGCTTATTTAGTTGGTAAAGGCATAGCTGAAAGCCGTCTTACTTCAACCGGATACGGACAGGGAACACCGGTTGCAGATAACAAAACTGCTGCTGGCCGTGCTAAGAACAGAAGAGTTGAAATGACATTGAAAAATTATTAATACGTATTAATTGTTTTATAAAAAAATCCCCCGATCATCGGGGGATTTTTTTTATTGTATCTCGCGCATAAAATTTTGCATAAAATGGCTACGAACAGGGAGTCATTAAGGATTAAATCAATACGCTATAGAGCGAATTCTTTATAAGGTAAATAAGATGTAGAACCGGATTAGGGAACAAATGTTGTCTAAAATAAAATGGTAGCCTTGCAAAATACGCTGGTGATCATTTACAGGCGATACCATTTGCAACACGGCAGTTATTTAAAGGCTTGGTCACAAATAATGGAAATTACAGATCAGGCCTTATCTTCAAGCCCCATTAGCTTTTCAAAAACAATTTCATATTCAGAATTGGCTTTTTTAA
>CANKNL010000280.1 GCA_947483345.1 Chitinophagaceae bacterium
TCCATCAGGAATCTATTTTTTGCTTAAGATTATTACAAACTTAAAATTTTATATCAGTTTGGCTTTAGCCCGGTGAATTTCTGCCCTGAGGCGATTAAAAAATCTTACCCGCTCTCTTTCATTGCTTGCGCTGATGAGTGTTGACTTATGCATGATATTATTCAGGTAATTAAACATGGCCTTGTTAAATGCGTCGTCTCTGGTGCCAATAAAATGCATAAAGCTGTGGTTTAAGAAAGTAACTTTCATATCACCCAGTTGGGCCAGCAATGTATTATCACCCATAATAAGTTCGTTATTAAAAAGCTGGTAAGCAACTGAAGATGCGTTTGGTTTTTCACCAATTTTAAATTTTACCCCCAGTTCGGCCTGATTTTCTAAATGGTTTACCAGTTCCTCCAACTTGTCGCATAAAAGCAATGCCTGATCATATGACACGAGTCCTCCTGCTTCATAGTAATACAGAATTTGCATCAAAGTCGTATTTACGCCTTCTGCATTTAATATTTCTGTAGTAGGAATACGGTTATATATGTCCACAATACCCAACCCTATCTTATTATGAATTTCAAACCCCTGATAATTAAAAGAGAATTTTTCGCCTTTATCTGCATGAAAATCCAAAAAGCTCCGCATCCATACAAAGTATTTAAATGCAGCCAGTTCGGGTATTTGAAAATGCAGGTTAAATGTAAAATCCTTGCAAAGGAAATAAATATGCTTTTTCTCAAAATGACCAATAACGGCATATTGTTTATATACCTCCTCAAGCCAATTAGTAAACCCGAAATTTACATCGTTGTCTAATTTCCCGGTAAAAATAAAAGCATCGCTTTGCAGATTTAAAAACTGGTCGAGTGAAACTTTATACCGAACGCATAACTTCTGCAATTCCTCAAAACTGATGGCTTTTTCGGCCCTGATACGGCGATAAGCACTGTCGTTACTAATGCTTAATAAATCAGCTATTTCATCCACAAATGAAACATTGGCCGGCAATATAGATTTGATGTGCTGGAAAAACCGTAACTGGGTATTACTAGATTCCATGAAAAAAAGTTTTGGTAAAAACTGCAATTCTACACCCTAATTTATTGCATTAATCCCCAATCTACAATAAACCATTTGCATTTTTTGCAAAAAAAAGCAAAAAATGCCTCAACCAGGTAGTAAAAAGCTGCAATTACTAATAGATGATTACACGGCGCATTTATCAATTAGGGATAGGCTTATTGGCATATTAGTTTTGGAATGTAAAACAAAATTTATCAACCTAAAATAAAAAATAATGAAAAAGTTTCTAATTCCGGTGCTGATCCTGATAGGATTAACATCATGCAGTAATTATTACAAAGCCATCACTGCTACTGAACCAACAAAAGCAGTCAGTTTTAACGAGTTTCAGGATAACCTAAAATATTACATCCTGCGTAATGGCAATAGCGCTTTTGTTATGAAAAATATCTCCGTCAGCAGCGACCGAAAAAATGTCCAATGCACCTTAGAGGAACTACCCTTTGATCATAAACTACATGTTACTGGTGGTAGAGATAGCAAAATGAAATACAAAACAAAAAACTATACAGATGATGATGAAACCGGTGTTTTAAATGAAGTACATATTTATTTAACGCCGGGCAGTAAAACACAAATAGGAGCCTATACGCTGGTTTTGGAAAATATTCAAAAAGCAGAAATGATTGAAAAAGATAAAGTAAAAACAAAAAAAAGTCATATTACGGGCACTATAATTGGGGTTTCAGCAACCGTGATTGGGGTTTTAGGTATCGCAGCGATTATCTTGTCCACTATCACTATAGCTATTTTTTAATCAAATTCTAATAATCTAAAATAAAAAATCATGAAAAAATCAATTTTAATGCTGTGTGTAATTTTCCTTATTAGCATGGAATCAAAGGCTCAGCAAGAAAGACAGTTTATTGTGTCTAACAGTTTAAGCACCACCAAACCTGTTTCCTTTTCTGTACCAACATTCAGTGGCCCTGATAAAGATGCCAATTTTTACATGCACAGAAGTAAAAATTACCGGATAGTAGGCTGGTCTACACTTGGTGCTGGTTTAGTTGCTTCAGGTGCAGGGTTGTTATTAGCTACCAATTCCAGCAACGATTTTTATAACAATTCCAATGATGATGCAGCTGCCGTGCTGTTTCTGGTTGGCGCAGTTTCTGGTATTACAAGCATACCCTTTATGATTATGGCAACTACTTATAAACATAAAGCAAGAGCAATGGTAAGCAGCCAAAAAACAGGCTTTGGTGTGCCGGCTAATGTGAGTAAGGATATTGTGGGTATTACTTTACAAATACCGTTGGGTAAATAAGTATCTCCTCATATGTAAATCAAATTTTATGATTATATCTGTAGTAATCATCTGCAAAAACGGCTCAGATCATATTGCAGAAACGCTGGCCAGCGTGCAGGGAATTGGCAAAGAAATTCTTTTGTACGATTCCGGAAGCACAGACAATTCTGTTGAGATTGCAAAAGCTTATGGTGCCAACATAGCTTACGGTGCATGGGAAGGCTATGGCCGCAACAGGTACAAGGCAAGCCAATTGGCAAAATACGACTGGATACTAATGATTGATACAGATGAAGTACTGGATGAAGATTTAAAAGAAGCGATTTTCCGTATTGATCTAACACAGACACATTTGGTGTATAATATTCGATATAAAAATTTCTTTGAAAACAAAGAGATGAAGTTTGGAGAGTGGGGTAACGATTCGCATATTAGAATGGCCAATCGTAAAAAAGTACAAATTGACCAGGAAATTGTGCATGAAAAACTTTTTTTACAACCGGGTTTACGCATCAAAACTTTAGATGGCTATATTAAACACTATACAGCCAACAACAGTATTGATTATGCCCGTAAAGCAATAGAATATGCCTCACTCTCTGCAGATAAATATCTTAAACAAGGGAAACACGCCTCTTTTATAAAAATTTATTTTGCTCCCCTGTTTGCTTTTGTACAGAATTATTTTTTAAAAATGGGTTTTCGTGATGGATGGAAAGGATTTGTTTGTGCAGGGATGACAGCCTGGTACACGTTTATGAAATACACGAAGTTGAAAGAACTGGAAAGGCAATCGATATCAACAGAATTAAATAATAAATTCATTGAGTTACATGCGAAACCTGCTATTAAACAGTATAGCAATTAAAAATATTTTTATGAAGAAGCATCAATTAATTATAGAATCGTTCAGGTATATTAAAGCAATACGATTTTTGATTATTTCGAATAGCATAATTGTTGCCTGTCTTTTTTCATTTAAAACCTTTGCACAACCCTACCTGGATATTGTTAACCTGAAATATACAAACTGTCCGAACGCCGGTTTAATAAACCAACATAAAAACGATATACTACTTAATTATTTCAGCATAGGCACCAATCTTCCTGTACAGTTTAAAAACAAGAAAGATGCTATCATCTTCAGTCCGTTTTTTGAAACCTGGTCATCAAAGATCAATAACAATAAGCGTGAAAATTATTATAGTGTTGCTTTGCCTGTTTCGCTTTCAAAAACAATCCCGTATACCAAATGGAGCTTTTTACTTACCGGTATTATCAGAATGAATGACAGCAGCATTAATAAAAAAACAAGCATGCAAGTTGGCGGTGCTTTCATTGTGAGCAAAAAAAGTAATGAAAACCTAACCTGGAAATTGGGGATTTATGTAAATAATGAACTGTTTGGCTTATTTGTGATGCCCCTGGCTGGTATTGACTGGAGAATAAATGCACGCAACAACCTGTTTGGCATATTGCCGGGCAGCCTTACTTACGAACATAAAATAAATGAACATTTTTATTATGGTGCAAATTTCAGAGCCATAACCAGCTCTTACGCAAAGTCAAATAGTTATTGGCGCATTGATGAAAACCAATTGGGATTATACCTGGATACCTACTTTAATAAAAACCTGGTGTTGAATATTGAAGCAGGACATTCTTTATTTAGAAAGATAAGAACAGGAGAAA
>CANKNL010000281.1 GCA_947483345.1 Chitinophagaceae bacterium
AATCCTTCTGCCAATGATGGCAACATAAAGGCCAGACAGTTTTGTAAATACCAGGCTTTATCATCTTCAGAAACCGGACCAAGTATATGCAGCCTTTCTGAAACACCGAGTTTTCTGGACTGTACTTTCATCGTATTAATATAATCAGGATCATCCAATTTGCCCGCAATAATTAAATCATAATCAGTTTGTACTAATAAAGGTATTAGGGTATGAAAGTTTTTTTTGGGATTTACATAACCCATTGCAAAAATAAAAGGCTTTAAAGGCTGATAACCAGAAGGTTTAAGAGGTGGGACACTGATATGGTGTGTACCATTATGAATAACATGCACCGTTTTGTTTTTTACATCCAGGTTTTGCAAAACATCTTTTTTACAATGATTGGAAATGCAAACCAATGTATCACTCCGGTTGATTAATTGCTGCGTTTTTTGCAAACTTTCAATCCTTTCTTTTTCCGTTTTGTCTTCATGCAAACAATTTAGATCATGAATGGTGAGTACGATTTTTGTCCGACCATTTTTTTTAGGTAAAATCCGGCCGGATTGAAATGGGGCATGCCAGATATCACAATCCCATAAAAATGGTTTTACAAATTTTTCATGCCATTTTTTTTCAATAATAAATCCGGCATCCTGTCCAAATACGTGTTTTTCAGCCGGGGGTACATAAAAAGACATATGGCCCTCCTGGGCTACATCCAAAACCCGTTTTACATGGGTTCCCAAATTAAGGCAGTAATGGTATAATCCAGAGTCTTTAAATCGCATTAAATCGCAATCCAGAATAATTTTATACATACAAAAAACCTTTTAACATTATAAATGCCCTGTTTAAACCCATTTAATGCCCATTCATCCACTCCAATGCTGCTGTAAATTTATTAAATAATAACTTGGAATAGGTTAAATTCAAAGTTTAAAATCAGGTGCTTTTTTAATGAACTTGTTTTTTTTGAGTCCTGTTTATTTAATTTAGCACTATCATTAATTCATACCAATTATTACATAAAAAAATGAACAGGATTATTTTCGATTGCGAAAGAATGAAGTATGAAAATACAGGCCTGTATCACTATTGTTTAAACCTCGGCACTCACCTTAAAAAATGTACAGACACTGAACTTGAAGAACTTATTTTTTATACCCCGGCGGGCACCGAATATCTCTTTGGAAAAACCAGTCAAACACGAATTCAATCAGCGCTTCATAAATTCCGATTACCCCCATTAAATAAATATGCCATTTGGCATGCCACCTACCAGGATAGCTATTATGTCCCTTTCAGAAATAAAACTATTAAGGTTATCCTCTCCATACATGACCTAAATTTTATGTATGACCCCTCTAAATCTGACTATAAAAAACAAAGAAATCTCGATAGATTACAAATGCTTATTAACCGGGCCGATATCATTATATGTGTTAGCGAATACGCCAAAAATGACCTGTGTTTTTATTGCGATCTAAAAAACACGCCCGTACATGTTATTCATAATGGCACCAACACATTAACCAAGCCCGAACTGCTTAAGCAATCATATAAACCGACTAAGTCTTTTATATTTTCTCTTGGAACCGTGATGCCAAAGAAAAATTTTCACAGTTTACTACCTTTAATTCAGGATCAGGAAAAAATGGAATTGGTTATTGCCGGCCGGATTGATGATGTGGGTTATTATCAATCCATATTAGATACGGCAGAAAAAATGGGTATTTCAAAAAATGTAAAATTAGTTGGACCCATTTCTGAAAGTGTAAAATCGTGGTACTTTAATAATTGTTACGCCTTTGCTTTTCCCTCAACAGCCGAGGGTTTTGGCTTGCCGGTTACCGAAGCCATGTCGGTTGGAAAACCCTTATTTTTATCTGATAAAACAGCCCTGCCCGAGATTGGTGGTGATGTGGCTTTTTATTTTAAAAATTTTTCGGCTGCACACATGAAAGAAACATTTATTGCCGGCATGAAGCAATACAACCGATACAATATGCAGGACAAAATTATTAATAAAGGAAAAGCCTATTGTTGGGAGCAAGCAGCACAGCAATACTGGCAAATTTATCGTTCATTATTTTAATCATTAAATATACAAATGAAGACGTATCGCAGGTTATTAAAATTTGCAAAGCCTTACCGCCTTTTTGTAGTGCCGTTTTTTGGGTTTACACTGATTGCGGTGTTCTTCAGCATTTTTCAGTTTGCCTTAATCATTCCGTTATTGAATTTTTTATTTGATAACCAAACTGCTGAAAATTTACAGACATATGCCGCTGCACCTGCATTTTCTCTATCAGCCACTTATTTTAAAAACCTATTCTATTACCAGGTTTATCATTTAAAAACTTTAAACCCCGTCTATGCATTATATTTCATAGCGGCTTTGATTGTCCTGTCGGTAATACTCACCAATATCTTCAGGTACCTGGCCCAGCGCAGTATGGTAGTAGCCAGAACACTGTTGGTAAAAAGAATACGGGAAGCCATTTTCGAAAAAATAAACTACCTGCACATGGGGTATTTTACCAAAGAAAAAAAAGGCGATCTGCTTTCCAGAATGAACTCCGATGTTTTTGAAATTGAAGCCGTAGCAGCCAACTCACTGGAAGTATTGTTTAAAGAACCTTACATCATGATCGGTTATTTTATTGCCTTGTTTGCCATTTCGGTTAAGCTTACTTTATTTACGCTTTTAATAATTCCGATTTCAGCAATCGGCATTGCACTCATCACCAAAAGATTACGCAAAGAAGCCAGTGACATGCAATCATCAATTGGCAGATTACTGACCATCATAGATGAAACATTGATGGGGATGCGCATTATCCGTTCTTTCAATGCCACAGATTTTATTGTAAAAAGATTTAGAAATGAAAATGATTTTTACCGCAAATCCAGTTTACAGGGATTTAAGAAAAGAGAATTGGCACCCATTTTTTCTGAGGTATCGGGTGTTATGGTTGTTGCCTGCATATTAATTTATGGTGGCAGTATGATCTTAAAAAATAAAGGGGTTGATGCGTCCGGATTACAGGCCAGTGAATTCATTGCGTTCATTGCCATCTTTTCGCAGGTCATCAGGCCCGCGAAAGCCATGGTAGTGGCTCTGGCCAATATTCAGCGTGGTGAGGCATCGGGACAAAGAATCATGGAGGTACTGGATACTACAATTGAAGTGGCAGACCATCCGAATGCCATGACCTTAAAATCATTTAATACCCAGATCGAATTCAGCCATGTCTGTTTTGGTTACTCTGATAAACCGGTCTTAACAGATATCAGTTTTAAAATTGAAAAAGGAAAGACCATTGCGCTGGTTGGCCCTTCAGGTGTTGGAAAATCAACCATTGCCGATCTGTTACCCCGTTTTTATGATGTGACCAGTGGCCATATCAGCATTGATGGAAAAGATATCAGGGATTATACAATGGAATCGTTAAGAAGCCAGATGAGTTTTGTTACTCAGGATATTATTCTGTTTAACGATTCAATTTTTAATAATATCGCACTGGGTAAACCCGATGCCAGTTTAGATGACGTCATAAGAGCTGCAAAAATTGCCAATGCACATGAATTTATTATTGATACTGAAGCAGGTTATGAAACCAATATCGGTGACAGGGGAATTCGTTTATCTGGTGGCCAGCGCCAACGCATCAGCATTGCCCGTGCCGTTTTTAAAAACCCGGCCATTTTAATTTTAGATGAAGCGACTTCTGCACTGGACACTGAATCGGAAAAATCGGTGCAGGATGCTTTAAATAATTTAATGGAAGGCCGCACAACATTAGTTATAGCCCATCGTTTAAGTACAATTACAGAAGCCGATGAAATATTAATATTGCAGGACGGCCGCATTATAGAGCGTGGCAATCATTCGGAATTGATTGACATTGAAGCCAGTATTTATAAGCGGCTGACCTTATTGCAAAAAATTGCCTGACCTTCAAATACGGACGGGCATTTAACTAAATTTTATCCTTCCTAAAATCACTTATTATTTTATATAATATA
>CANKNL010000282.1 GCA_947483345.1 Chitinophagaceae bacterium
CGGATCAGATTGAGGTGCAAAGTAGCCCAATGGCTCATTGCTTACAACAACACCATCCAGATATCCACTGAATTCTGTGCCGGGTGCACCAAATTGCAAATAATATTTACCATGATGCTTTGTCATCCACGACCCCTCAATAAAGGGATCCAGAAAAGTGTTATCCATATTTTCACCAAATCGTTGCCAGCCATACCGGTCATGTTCCAGCAAATACATTTCCTTTCTGGTGCCTATTGGCTGAAACGTTTGTCGGTTCAATTCAATGCCATACAATGGATATCGATTACTACTGCCACTGTACAAGTATAATTTCCCATCATCATCAGTAAAAAAAGACGGGTCCCATCCACCTATTTCAAATGAATCTACCAAAGGTTTCCATTCATTTGCTTTGGGGTTGGTGCTCATCCATATGGTAAATTTGCTGGTATAAGTAGACCCTAAAACGATCATGGTATCACCTATTACACCTATAGCCGGCGCACACAGTTCATCATAACCTGTATTCCATGGCCGCAAAAATTTTTTAGAGATAAATGTCCAGTTCAACATATCGCTACTCCACCAATAACCCCACTGATTGGTACTGAATAAATAATAATCGCCTTTGTAAGTTACAATCACCGGATCGGCTGTGGCCCGGTGCTTACCCCATTGGGCAAACGTAGGTATAGGCGTATACCCATAATCGATATTAACAGGATTACAGAAAGTCCTTTGCTGGGCTTTGCTTTGGGTGCACATCAATAAACTTATCCAGATCAAATATTTCATGTGTATGTCTTTATATTATTTTTTGACCAGTTTTTTCCCATTTTTTAAAGGCTTATTTATTTTATTTTCAGTCGCATAAATACTAATGAAATGCGTACGAATTAAGGAGGCCCTTAACACATCCTCATCCTGTAATTTCACAGCAATTGATTTAGACGGCTGTGCCGGCATATGACAGTCGATACAGTTCTTTTCAATATCATTAACCTGCACATGAGTGGGGGTTTTAAAATCAGCAGCTTTTGTATTATGGCAATTGATACATTTTTGCGAAAACAGCTCTTTTTTTCCACGCTGATTTTCGTGTGTGTTGTGGCAGGTATTGCACGTGAGATCCGCACTCATTTTAAAACATTTACTGGCTATCAGTAATCCGTAATTATTACCATGTACATCTACATTTCCATTTTTTACAACCTCATCATTGCCTTTTTCAATAACAAAATAATCGGCCAGGTTTTTTCCGGCTGTAAACCCAAAAGAAGGTTGCGTTTTCTTTATATTTCCGCCATGGCACAAAGCACAGGCATCTAATTGCTGTTGCCTTGATAGTTTTGCCGGGTTCACTATATATTTCCCGGTTTTTACAGTTGGATTTTGAACCTGGTAGACGATATGTTTTTGGCCGGCCCCATGACATTTTTCGCAACCTATTTCATACATAATTTTTTGATGATCAAAATCCATCGGCTCAAGCGGAGGCCCCGAAATACTTTGAGCAAAAGTGGAATGGCATTCCATACAACGCGATGTTACCGGTTTATCGATAACCACTTTATTTAACGGCAGGCCCGGACTGTTAGACCATTGATTGGCGGCTGTAAAAAAAGTGATCGGTAGTTGAAAAAGCTTGTCTTTACGCCAGGATAAAAAAGATTGCCCCATTGTACCGGAACCGATCACCATATCAATTTTCATAGCCTTTTTTTCTTCCCCGTTAAAATAAACAACCTGGTAAAAGCCGCTATCTCTTTTCTCCATCACTATTTTTAAGTTGGGCTGATAGAAATATTCGTTTTTACCTGTTTCAAAACTGCCCATAATATTTTCCGCAGTGGCTTTCCTTAACGATAAAAAATGTGCTGTTTGGGTGTGGGTTTTAAAAATATCTTGATGGCAGCTTTGGCATGCCTCCGAACCGGCAAAGTCATTAAAGCCTACAGTAGCTATAGTTTTATTTGCTGTATTATCCATACATTTCACAAATACTATTGCCACTAATACTAAAAGCAATATTAGCTTGGTAGTACTGTTTATTTTTATGTTTAATCTTTTAATCACTCAACATTATTTATTTCAATTTTTAATATTGTTGCTTTTAAATCCAAGTTTTTTTAAACCCTTTTGTATATCGGGTATTTGCATAAATAATGTCTTCATACCGTACAATGTTTATCTCATTAATAAAGAAGTTCCTTTTAAAGATATTGGATTTCCAGAAGCGTCGGTATAAGCTAATATCCAAACAAACACGCCTGTTTCCAAATTCATGCCCTTAAATTTTCCATCCCATTTTTGTAACCAGTTATTGGTAAAAAAAACAAGTTGGCCAAGCCTGTTATATACTTTAAAGGATAAATGACTTGCTTTATATGCATTTAGTGGATAGAGGTAGTCATTAAGTCTATCATTATTAGGAGTAAATGCGTTAGGCACAGCTATGTAACAATTGTCTACTACTGTTAACGAGTGTGTAGTCACATCTGTACAGCCTGCGGTATCGGTTACGATAAGTTTTGCTAAATAAAAATCTCGGGTTAATGGTATTTGATAGTATTGTGAAGCTGGTGTTTTTTGTATACTTGTTTGTCCGTTTCCAAAATCCCAATTCCAGTTAGCCATATCGCCCTTGCTTGTACTAACAAATAAAATAGAATCTACATTTCGGCACAAAAAATTATTTGCACTTATGGCTGCTTTTACTTCTGTTTTATTACGCACTGTTATTTTTACATGTGCCGTATCGGTACAACCATATTTATCGGCTACAGTAACAATATAATTTGTAGTTACTTTAGGTTTAGCCAGTGGGTTAAAAATAGTCGTATTTGATAACCCTGTTGAGGGCGTCCATAAATAAGTGGCTCCTTTACTGGCTTGCAACCTTACGTAGCGGCCAATGCAAATAGCCGTATCTGCACTAGCGCTTACATCCGTTCCTATAATAACTGCATAAGTGCTATCGGTTTTAGAACAACCCCCAAGCGAAAAAACTTTTACATAATACATACCGCTATCTTTTAACGCTGAGTAAAAGATGTGAGGATAAGCAATGTTATCATAAAAACCATTGGGACCAGTCCAGATATAAGACGCAGCTCCCTCGCCAGTAAATTTTAAATCTTGTCCGGCACATACCGGCGAGTTGTTTGATATAGTATAATTTTTAGGTAAGCCATTAACTTCCACTCTAATAATATTTGACACTACTCTACAATTAGGATTTGCAATAGTACTAATATCACTACCTGTAAGTCGGTAATAAAAAGTATCCGGCGTGGGGTAACTTCTTGAATAAGTGTTAGCTGTGGCTCCGGGTATATCTTGCCATGTGATACCTTTATCTGTACTTACTTGCCATTGCACTGCAGGGTTTGGATAGTAGGACTCCATATTTCCACTTAATACAACTGTTGCATTATTTTGAAAACATACACTTTTTACAATTGTTGCTGAAGGCTCTCCGGCAAATCCGATTGCCACCGCAGGACCAACTGGAGCCATAATCACATCATCAATTGCAAAATCTTCTGCGCACAAAAATACGGAATGCAATAAGGTAAGCTTTACAACCATTTTATTAACGCCTCCCGGCATTATAAAATCATAACCTAGTTTATTAAATCTATATCCAAATGGCAGTGACGATGAAAAGCCTAAACCAGGCCTTGTTGTATCTTTTTTAATTAGCCCACCGTTTCCATCTTCAAGCCTTAATTCAAACACAGGAAAATCGGGCCCGCTTGGACAAACAACATCTTCATCAATATTAATAAGCGCTACTGAGCAATGATAAATTGCACCGGGGCATAGCTGTAAATTAATTGTATCTCTATAAACAATTTTGTTTGTTATCGTACTGCTGTTATTTACCACCATCATCATCCCAAATGGTATGACGGTATTATTATCATGACTAAGATCTATCCACTCTTTATTAAAGCAACTTAATATAGGCATTCTTCTTATAATAGTATAACTACCCGAAGGTGGACATGTAGAGTTGTTGAAA
>CANKNL010000283.1 GCA_947483345.1 Chitinophagaceae bacterium
ATAGTTTTTAAATTATTAAAATGAAAAAAATATTGATTACCAGTGCATTTATTTTGGTAACGGCAATGGCTGGTACTTTTGCACAAGAAGTAGAAGTAAACAATAAAATAAATTACGAAATTTATACACCGGCACCAAAGCCGAGCCCACGTATTAATGGTCCATTGGTTTATGGGGGTAAACCGGAGCATCCTTTTCTGTACCGGATCCCATGCCAGGGCGAAAGGCCCATTCAATTTTCAATAAAGAATTTACCTGCCGGCTTAAACCTTAATGCTGTTACTGGAATTATCACGGGAATTGTTCCATCAAAAGGCGAATATGATATGGTGATTAAAGCCGTTAATTCTAAAGGCAAGGATCAGCGTAAACTGAAAATAATTTCAGGAGATAAACTGGCACTTACACCGCCTATGGGCTGGAATCACTGGTATGCCCATTACGACCGCATTACCGATAAAATGGTACGGGAAGCGGCCGATTTGATGGTCAGCAGCGGAATGGCCGATGTAGGTTATCAGTATGTAAACATCGATGATTGCTGGGCCAATGCCCCAAAGGCCACAGATTCCCTGCGTGTTGGTCCGCTAAGAGATGAACAGGGTAACATCCTTACCAATCCTTATTTCCCGGATATGTTAGGGCTTACCAATTATATTCATTCACAAGGGCTCAAAGCCGGTATTTATAGTTCGCCGGGTCCATTAACCTGCACTGGTTTTACCGGCACCTTTGAGCACGAAGAACAGGATGCCCGCCAGTTTGCATCCTGGGGGTTTGATTTTTTGAAGTACGATTGGTGTAGTTATGGCCATATTGCCAGCGGCGGAAAAGCAACTGATAAAGAGATGTCGTGGGGAGATAAAAAACCAACGCTTGCTCAATACCAGCACCCTTACCGGCAAATGGGTGCATATTTGAAAACATTGAATCGCGACATCGTTTTTAATCTGTGCCAATACGGAATGGGTGAAGTGTGGAAATGGGGTGGTGAAGTAGGTGGTAATAGCTGGCGTACTGGCGATGATTTAGGATTTGAACTCGACCGCATTTTTGACGTTGCCATAAAGAATACTAAATATAGGACGTACCAAAAACCGGGCGAATGGAATGATCCGGATTATATTCAGATTGGTTGGATTGGTAGTGCCAAAGGAATGGGTGCGCCTAAACTTACAAAGATGTTGCCATCCATGCAATATGCGTATATGTCGCTTTGGAGCCTGATCGCATCACCATTGATTTATAGTGGCGATATGACTAAACTCGATCCATTTACGCTGAATGTGTTGTGCAATCCCGAAGTGATTGAGGTGAATCAGGATGTTTTGGGCGAATGTGGGTTGGTTATTCAGAAACCTGATAGTTGTTTTTTAATGGTCAAAAATTTGGCTGATGGCTCAAAAGCAGTTGGTTTATTTAATCGGGGAAAAGAAGCAACAGATGTGGTGGTGGATTGGACTGAATTGGAAATATCCGGAAAGTATACTGTTCGTGATTTGTGGCATCAGAAAAACAGAGGGTTATTTAATCATAAATATAAAGTGCAGGTTCCTGCTCAGGGTGTTGTTATGGTAAAAATGAGTAGAAAATAATATGGAAAGGTTATCAGTGTACATTAGTGAATAATAAAACTATGTTCTATCGTTGTGTAAAAGCTGGAGGATATTAGAAAAATGAATAGGCTAACAAGTGATGGCCTAATGCTTTGCTTATTGCTTTGCTCTGTTTTTTGTCGGTTGCATATTGGATATGAAAATCAACAAGTAAACCTGATTAAATAAATTATTAAACGGAATGAAACATCAATGTTATTTGCTCATGGCCTTGTTTCTTTTTGCGGTAATACCGTTTGGCCTGTCCCAAACCAGCGATACATTACCTGTTATGGTGAAAACCATTGCAGATAAATACAATCAAACTGTATTCGGTAAAAATGTACTGGTATTTGACGAAACAATGAACATGGCAGAAATTCAGCTTTTGATCGATTCGATTCACGCCTGTCAAACATCTGAAAATAGTGAGTTTAGCCCGAACCGTTATGCACTATTATTTAAATCCGGGACCTATCATTTAAATATTCGTGTTGGCTACTATATGCATATTATGGGATTGGGAAATTCGCCCGAAAATGTAGTGATCATCGGTTCTGTTACGGCTGTTTCCATACGTGCTGGTATCCGTACCGGTCATGTGCTCACTAATTTTTGGCGAACAGTAGAAAACCTGACCATCGTTCCCACTGTTGACTCAACCAATATTTGGGCTGTTTCGCAGGCCGCTCCTTTACGCCGCGTTTATGTTAAGGGTAATTTAAAATTATATGATGGGGCTTCCAGCGGCGGCTTTATGGCCAATTGCAAAGTAGACGGGGTGGTTATGTCAGGTTCGCAGCAACAATGGTTTTCCAGGAACAGCCATATTAAAACCTGGAATGGTGGGGTTTGGAACATGGTGTACGTTGGCGTTACCAATGCCCCACAAGAGAACTGGCCCGATCAACCTGTTACAACCATCAACAAAACACCAATGGTTCGTGAAAAACCTTACTGGATCTATAACAAAGGCAACTATGCATTAAAGTTACCTGCACTGAAGAAAAATACAAGGGGTGTAGACTGGGCGGTTTCTAACCAGACTGTACGAACTGTTTCCATTGATGAATTTTATATGGCTAAACCTGATGTTGATAATGCCGTATCCATTAACAAGGCATTAAATAAAGGGAAACATATTCTTTTTACGCCTGGTATCTATACCTTAAGTGAAAGCATTAAAATAAAACGTTCCGGAACAATTGTAGTGGGGATGGGAATGGCTACACTGATACCTGAAAATGGAAATAAAGCCATTGACGTATCTGATGTTGATGAAGTAACGATTGCAGGGTTGATAATCGACGCTGCTAAAATAACTTCAGAAACATTGATGCAGGTAGGAGAGGCCGGAGCGAAAAAGAATCATCAGGCAAAACCAACATTTTTATTTGATGTTTTTTTTCGGGTGGGGGGGGCTCATGAAGGTTCTGCTGTAACTTGTTTGGTCATAAATAGTAATCATGTTTTTGTAGATCATGTATGGCTTTGGAGAGCCGACCATGGTAACGGTGTAGGCTGGACGAAAAATAAAGGAGCCAGCGGATTGATAGTAAATGGTCATACCGTCACCATTTACGGGCTCTTTAATGAACATTTTCAGGAATATCAAACCATTTGGAATGGCGAAAAAGGCCGGGTGTATTTTTATCAGAGTGAGATGCCATATGATCCGCCGTCTAACGAAGCCTGGAAACATGGTTCAATCAAGGGATATGCCTCCTATAAAGTTAATGATGCTGTTAAAGACCATCAGGCATGGGGTGTAGGGGTATACGGGTTTTTTAATACGCCGTTAGTAGTTGACCAGGCTATTGAAACTCCCCTGGCCGTAGAAAATAAATTTTACCATAAGGTGCTCCTGTTATTAGGCTGGAATAAAGAAACAACTACCATCATAAAAAGTATCATAAATGGAAAAGGGGGAGGGGTTGATACGGATATCCGTAAAAGAATGATGAAGTAAAAAGTGACTTGAAATGGCCAGCACTGATTACGTGATTTATTTGGCAAAAATTTTTAGCATGGCCATTTGGAGTTGATGAGTTGAAAAATAAAAGGACTGAAAAATATAAAATTTAAAAACTTGAATAATAATAAAAATGGCAGGCTTATGAAAAAAATATTTTCTAAAACAAATGGCCTGGTGCTGGTGCTTTTTTTATTTTACCAGTCTGCTTTTACCCAATCAATTAATTTGCCCAAAGAAAACAAATTTAAGTTTGGTGATGATCTGGCTTGGGCCAATCCGGCTTTTGATGACCATGACTGGACAAACCAACTCCTGGCAAAAAGTTTTAGAAAAGATTCTTCCTATTGCTGGTATAGAATTAAAATTACTATACCATCAAGTATGAAAACCACAACCGGAAAGGGTATAAAGCTGAG
>CANKNL010000284.1 GCA_947483345.1 Chitinophagaceae bacterium
GTTCGGGTGTAAGTATTTCTAAAGTCATAATAGTATTTAGTATTTAGTATTTAGTATTCAGTATTTAGTATTCAGTACTTAGTATTTAGAAAAAAACTGTTAAATCAGCACTTTGTCTAATTACTCAATACTCAGTACTGAATACTAAATACTGCCTTACGCTTTCGCCGCTTCCATCAGCTTCTTACCTTTTTCAATCGCATCTTCCAAATTACCTACCAGGTTAAAAGCGGCTTCGGGATACTCATCCACTTCTCCATCCATAATGGAATTGAAGCCACGGATGGTATCTTCAATAGGTACCAAAACACCTTTTAAACCGGTGAACTGCTCAGCCACAAAGAAAGGCTGACTTAAAAAACGTTGTACTTTACGTGCCCTGGATACAACCAATTTATCTTCATCACTTAATTCATCCAAACCAAGGATGGCGATGATATCTTGTAATTCTTTATAGCGCTGTAAAATTAATTTTACTCTGTTTGCAGTATCATAATGCTCGGCACCAACAATTAATGGTGTAAGAATACGTGACGTACTATCCAAAGGATCAACCGCAGGATAGATACCCAGATCTGCAATTTTACGACTCAAAACTGTTGTGGCATCTAAGTGGGCAAAAGTTGTTGCCGGAGCCGGATCAGTTAAATCATCCGCAGGTACATAAACCGCCTGTACAGAGGTAATTGAACCATTTTTGGTAGAGGTGATCCTTTCCTGCATCAATCCCATTTCTGTTGCCAGTGTTGGCTGGTAACCTACTGCAGATGGCATACGACCTAACAAAGCCGAAACCTCGGAACCCGCCTGAGTAAAACGGAAGATATTATCTACAAAGAATAAGATGTCTTTTCCCTGTCCGGTACCATCTCCATCACGGAAATATTCTGCAATGGTCAAACCGCTCAAAGCCACACGTGCCCTTGCTCCCGGTGGTTCGTTCATCTGACCAAAAACGAATGTTGCTTTTGATTCTTTCAGGTCTTCCATATTCACCGCACTCAAATCCCATCCACCTTCTTCCATGCTATGCTTAAACTTTTCGCCGTAGTTCATAATGCCCGCTTCAATCATCTCTCTCATCAAATCATTGCCTTCTCTGGTTCTTTCGCCCACACCAGCAAATACCGAAACGCCGCTATAGGACTTTGCAATATTGTTGATCAACTCCTGGATCAATACAGTTTTACCCACACCTGCACCACCAAACAAACCAATTTTACCACCTTTTGCGTAAGGTTCAATCAGGTCAATTACTTTAATACCGGTATACAATATTTCGTTGGCTGTACTCAGGTTTTCGAATAATGGCGGCTTGGCATGAATGGGACGGCCACCAACTTTACTAACCTGTGGTAAACCATCAATAGCATCGCCGGTAACATTAAATAAACGACCTTTAATGGCATCGCCAACAGGCATGGCAATTGGTTTGCCGGTATCAGTTACAACTGTACCACGTACCAACCCTTCCGTTCCATCCATTGCAATGGTACGCACACTGTCTTCGCCTAAGTGCTGTTGCACTTCTAACACCAAAGTATCACCGTTTTCACGTTTTAACTCCAAGGCATTCAATATTTCGGGTAGTTTGCTGTCGCTATCGAACTGAACGTCAACCACAGCGCCGATGATTGATTTTATTTTACCTGTATTAGCCATAAAAAAGAGGTTTAATTTTCGAGCCGCAAAGGTAAGGGTTGAGGGTTGGAATTAAAAATTTGTAAGTGTTTTTTTGGAGACAAACTTTTGAGCCATGATTTGGCGGAGGTGGCGACGCTCCGTTCAAAGGGAGAATTGCTATTAAGCATTAATTAAAGTATAGATAAATTGGCCCGTTTGGAGTTATTTAAGCAAGTCCCGTTTGGGACGATAGATTGGTAGAAAATAGGCAAGAATGTAACCAAATGCCATAGGCATGATAGAAAATCCCGGTATCCTCCCGAGCCTGCGGCGCTTTTTCGGACTCTTTTTATTTATTCTGCCAATCTTTTGCCACTACGAGGCATAGGAAATCAAAGCATCTTAAAAATCAAAGCAGCCAAAAGACCCCCAATTACTGGCCCCAGCACCGGAATCCAGCTATAAGACCAATCACTATTCCCTTTATTTTTAATTGGTAAGATAAAATGCATGATTCTTGGTCCCAGGTCCCTTGCCGGATTAATAGCATATCCTGTGGGGCCTCCTAAACTTAATCCAATACCCAAAACCAGCAGGGCCACCGGCAAGGCATCTAAGGATCCCAGCTTTACATCTGCCCCGGTGATAAAGAACACTCCAAATACAAGCGCAAAACTACCAATGATTTCTGTAGCCAAATTAAATGGCACATTTTTTATAGCCGGGCCGGTACAAAATACGGCCAGTATGGCGCCTGTGTCGGTGGTTTCGTCAAAATGTTTTTTGTAAGTAATCCAAACTAAAAATGCCCCTATCATGGCGCCTGCAAATTGTCCGGCAATATAAACCGGCACCAATGCCCAGTCAAATTTATCAGCAGTGGCAAGGGCGATGGTAACTGCAGGATTTAAATGCGCTCCGCTGGAAGCTGCAGCTATATAAACACCTACAAATACGCCCATGGCCCAACCAAATGTGATTACACTCCAACCGCCATTTTGGCCCTTTGATTTATTTAACACCACATTGGCCACAACACCATCGCCCAATAAAATTAAAAATGCGGTACCAATTAGTTCTGCTATAAATGGAGACATGATGTTAGTTTATCAATTTAATAATTAAGCGGTCTGTTTTTATAGCTTCAAGATAATACATATTGTTTAGCAATTTCATTAAACTGAAGAATTTGTTGATGTTCCCAATTTTTATTTCGATGCAATTCATTTGCCATCAGTTTGGCCACTTCGGGTGCAGCATCAATTGCAGCCCGGGCATCAACAAATAAGATCCTTGTTCTGCGGGCCAACACATCTTCTACAGTCATCGCCATTTCATATCGTACAGCCCAAATAACTTCGGCTTTAATATGTGGCCATGCAGGATGGATACATTGATTTAACCCATCAGTTTCTTCGCCAAGTTTCATTATAGCTTTGGCATCGCTGCCATACCTATTTAAGGGATCAGTTTTATCCCTTTCAATTTGCCAGCCGTGAATTTTCAATGTTTCTGTCACACAGTTTTTTTTGCAGAGTTTTGCAGAAAAAGCAGCATTATTCACTGCATCTTCTCCCATTTTGCGATAAGTAGTCCATTTACCGCCGGTGATAGTGACCAACCCGCTGTTGTTAACAATGAGGGTATGATCACGAGACATTAAGGCCGTTTTTTGAGAGTCCCCTTTTATTACCAATGGCCTTAATCCTGCAAAAACACTGTACACATCTTTTGTTTGTAAAGTTGGCTCCAGGTATTTGTTGATATGCTGTAAAATAAATTCAACTTCTTCATGCAGGGGTATTGGTTCTAATAGTGGCGTATTTATTTCGGTATCCGTTGTGCCTACAATAATCTTCTCATGCCAGGGCACTGCAAACAAAACCCGACCATCAGCCGTTTTAGGTATCATCATAGCGGCATGACCGGGAAAATATTTTTTATCAAAAACCAAATGAATACCCTGCGATGGCTGTATTATATTTTTTGCCATGGCATCATCCATTTTTAAAATAGCGTCTGTAAAAACACCGGTTGCATTGATAACAGATTTACATTTTAACTGATAAGTTTGGCCATCCAAATCGTCAGAGACTTTTACACCAATAATTTTATTCTCTTCCTTAATAAACCCAGTAACCCTTGTATAATTCAACACTGTTGCGCCATGATTTGCTGCTGTTTTTGCCAGATTGATGGCCAGCCTGGCATCATCAAACTGCCCATCATGATAGACTATGCCGCCCCGTAATTTTTTTTTATTGATAGTTGGTAAAAATTCTTTTGTTTTTTTTGCGGAGATCATCCTGGTTTTCCCCAAACCCCA
>CANKNL010000285.1 GCA_947483345.1 Chitinophagaceae bacterium
GCTGCGATAAGTAAAAGCATGTCTGTAATTAATGGAAATAGCTTGAGCCCAACGTGGATTAATATGTTGCTTTGCCTGTTGGCTTACATTACTAAAATTCAGCAAGGCATTCATATAATGTATGGCCTTATTGCTAAATACATTTTTGCCAACATCCCTGTAATAATATTGCTCGATGTTATACCCGCCGCCAACATTTAAAAACTGACTTGTTCTACCACCAACAAAACGCAGTGGAATTGACAGGGCAGCTTTTACAGTGGCAGAATTATAACTGATAGATTTACCAATAGCCGTATCAACCGTGCGGTTAAAGCTTTCTTCAACACCTAAACCTAAAACCGGAAACCATCCTGCAAAAGCAGCGTTAAAGCCAATGGTATGGCTCTTGTCTGTACGATTGTATCTATAGGAAATGGTATTGCTGAAACTGCTGAGTACATGATCACTGTAGGCCACATAGCCATATTCAGGATCATCAACCACAGGTCTCCAGCTATGAAAATTGAATAGCCGAAATGATTTTCTATAATTGGTTACTGTATTTTTTTTATCCCCATCTGACTGCTGTACCAAGTTACTGTTATCTAATGCCGTTAAGGCCCCGGCACCAGATCGTGTTAAAAGTGAATCAGCAAAAAACAAATTGTTCCCTTTACTGAAATCAAGCGGAGAAAATACTTTCCAGTCTGCTCCCTTTAAATCCAACTTAGCCAAACGGTAACCCTCTGCAGTAAACGCAGATACCAGCAGCTCTCCTTTTTCAGTAACCGTTGGATAATAAACGCTCGTGTTATTATTTGTTATTTTATATATTTTTTTATCCTTAAGCGTAACGGCAAATACCCTATCGGCATTTTCGTGCATGGCATTAAAGTAAATGGTATCTCCCTTTACAAAGGGATATCCAACAACCTGAGCAGAGAATGCCGTTAAATTCTCTGTCATTCCACTTGTAAGGTTAATGTGTACCAATGCCATACTTCCTTCGGGATTTCTAACGGCAGAAACAGCCCAATTGGAATTGATATATTTGGTTTGGGTAAAGAAATAATTATGGGGATTGGGGATTTTTAAAATCAGTTTACCGGTTGAAACGGCAAGCCTGATCAGGTTATTAGTACCATCCGGATTTACAGATACGGCCAATATCTCAGTTCCTGACTTATTAATGTCTGGCGAAAAATAGGTTGATTTGTATGTCAGTTGTTTTTGTTGTCCGCTGTACAAATCAACAAGTTTTAGTACACTGTAGTCGCGGTTTTTCCATCTGGGATCCGACTGAAATGCAGCATATACTATTTTACCGTTTTGGCAGGCGTAGTAATCATCTATGGCCAAATCTCTCACCTTAAGCCTGGTTAATTTCCCTTTTGAAAGTATCCAGAATGCACTTATTTCTTTGTAAGATTTTTTGGTGACCAGTATGCTGTCGGCACCAATTTCGATGGGAAACTGGTAATCACAAACGTTATTTTTTTGTATTTTTGTAAGATAAATAAATGAGGTAGCGGATGTTTTTTCAGTAGACGAATATTTCTCTTTGAAATTTTGCAACGCTGCTTCCCTAAACTGCCGGTATGATCTTCCGGCGTATCTTTCAACAGCCCGGTTAAATGGATAAAACACCCCTTTAAAACGTACCGCATCGCTTGTCACTTTATTCCAAAATTGGTCCCCATATTTTTCATAACCATAAGCCGTTAGCTGGTAACCCAATGCATAATGATCCGGTATAAAATTTTTATAAGACCCATTTCTTAATGTCATCCAGGAATACTTTTTGTTGGCATTCCATAAGGCATTAAATCCATTATAAAAGGAAGGCATTCTGCCACGACCCTGGCCACTTACCAATGTTTCCTGCCATACAGCGTCACCTTCAAAAAAATAGTCTGGAACGGTGATGCCATTAGCCAGCAGTTGCCCTTCCTGCCCCAGAAAAAATGAAAAAACTTTTGTAAATCCCTTATTGAAATTACTGAACTGTTGCATATGCCGGTTCTCATGAATGATCAGATTATCATCCCAGCGTAAACCGCCGTTCAAAAAACTATTCTGAGGGGGCGTCATATTTAATTCACTCATTATTGGGGCTAAACGAACATAAGCATTGGAAATGGTCGTTTGATTTTGTAAAATAATCTGCCATTTCTTTTGACTGCCTCCAATTGTGTTTGCTGTGGAATCTGCTAATAATGACATCACGCGGCTAATGCGGTATGCCTGGCTGTCTAATCCTTTAGGAAAAATGACCCTCGATCTATCGGTATTAATTTGCTGCCAAATTACAGTGGCCGGATTGCCCCCAAAATTTTGTGCTTCAACTGCCACAAAGTATAAACAACATAAAAAAATAAGCAAACCAGATCTCATATCAATCTTTAGCTAAAGTTAATAAAAAGTTCAGTCTGGCTACAAAAGAAAAATCATACTATTGGATGGGTAAATAATTGAAAAAATAGACTCCAAATTATAGGTAGGCATATTCACACTTCATTAAATAGGCCCGGAGTTAATTGGTCAATAGAATATATTAGTATTAACCAATATTTAATTGTCCGATAATTTATAGTCGACATTATAGTTCAATTATATTTTTTTGGGTTAACAAAAACCCAATTACCAAAATAAGTTTAGTATTTTCGGCATAAAATTACCTGTATGAAACTTTTTGTTGCCGGACTGCCTTACGATTTAGATGACGCAGAATTAATGGAAATATTTGAGAAATTTGGTACTGTTGTTTCGGCAAGGGTAGCTATGGACAGAGACACGGGAAAGAGCAAGGGATTTGGTTTTGTAGAAATGCAGAATGCAGATGAAGGGAAAGATGCCATTGAAAATCTGAAAGATATTTCACTGGGTAAAAAACCGTTAATTGTTAAAGAAGCTGAGGAAAAGCAAGGGCCTCCGAGTGGCGGATTTAGGCCAGGTGGACAAAACAGGGGTGGTTTTAATAATAACAACCGCAGGGGATATTAAATTGTTTTTATAAATACCGAATTTATAAAATTAGACAGCAGCCTGTATCTGCTGTTTTTTATTTAAGCTAACGATGCTTTTTTTAATTTGAATACTTTATAAATGAAAGTGGCTTTAACCGGTGCTGCAGGCCATTTAGGTGCTGCCCTACTTCAGGAACTGACTAACAGAAATATACCTGTTAAAGCATTGGTCAGAGATCAGGATACCCGCAGTTGTTTAAATTTACCGGTGGAGATCATTACTGGAGATATGATGCAAAACGGGGTTCTTAACCGGCTCTTTAGCGATTGTGATACGGTTATTCATTGTGCTGCTTTGATATCGGTGAATGGCGATCCGGCAGGGCTTGTACATAAAACCAATGTCATCGGCACACAGATGGTAGTAGACGAAGCTTTGCAATCAGGCATAAAAAGACTCATCCATATCAGTTCTATTCATGCGTTTCAGCAGGAACCTGCCTTAGAGGTTTTGAATGAACAACGGGAACCCGTAACTGAAAATGCATATGCCTATGACCGTTCAAAACTTGCAGGACAGCAAATCGCGCTGTCGGCCAATGGCAGGGGCATGGAAGTATTGGTGATCCATCCAACATCCATTATAGGCCCTTACGATTTGAAGCCTTCTCTTATGGGGCAAGTTATTATTGATATGATTAAAGGCCGTTTACCTTTTATTTTTAATGGTGGTTTCGATTTCTGCGATTGCAGAGATGTGGCTAATGCCATTGTAAATGCAACCCATATGGGCCATGCCGGTGAAGCCTATTTACTGGCAGGTAAATGGCACAGCCTGAAACAACTGGCTCAATATCTGTCTACTGCATCTGCACAAAAAATTAACCCTGTAGCCTTATCTCAATTTACAGCCAGACTTGGCTTACCTGTTGTTAAACTGATTGCCAAACTAAAAAAGAAAGAGCCGCTTTATACTGTTGAAGCTCTGGACGCCTTA
>CANKNL010000286.1 GCA_947483345.1 Chitinophagaceae bacterium
AATTATTTTTATGATGAAAAGGGAAGAATCAAAAGCATTCAATCCCATATACACTCCACTGATGATGATTTCAGCAATGAAATAACAGAAACACATCATTACGAATATGATGGTACAGGAATTTTGCAGAACATGTTACGGGTTAAAAATGGTACTGATACCAGCCTTATCCTTTTTTCGCCTGATGAAAAAAATAATGTGTCAATAGAAAAAGATTCCAAAACCGGAACAACCTATTATTATTATTACGATAGTAAAAACAGGTTAACTGATGTGGTACATGTAAATCAATTTAATCAAAAAATGCTGCCCGATTATATTTTCGAGTACAATAATGCCGGGGAGATAACACAAATGACCAGCACCGAAGAAGGCGGCAGTTATTATTATATCTGGAAATACACGTATGCCAATGGACTTCGGATAAGAGAAAAATGTTTTTCAAAAGAAAGAAGGCTGATGGGAACCATTGAGTATACCTATCAATAAGATTTCACTTAAAATAAAAAAAGCGACAATCTTGTCGCTTTTTTTGTACTCGGGAACGGAATTGAACCGTCACTCGCCTTACAGCGAACAGGATTTTAAGTCCTGCGTGTCTACCAGTTCCACCACCCGAGTAAACACTCAATAATAATTTGAAAAAAAATCATTATTTGAAAAAAAATCCCGTTCTGCCATTGCTGAACGGGACCTTGGAGCGGAAGACCGGGCTCGAACCGGCCACCCCGACCTTGGCAAGGTCGTGCTCTACCAAATGAGCTACTTCCGCATAAATGATAAGAACTTTACTTAATTTTTGGAGTGCAAAAATAAGTGTTGTGTTGTTACTATAAAAATTTTTATTTGTAAGTAGGGTTATACTGTGTGCTTGTTGGTACAGTAACTTTTGGCACCCCCTTATAACGATGTGTATACAAATTGTAACAACCACCCAAAATAAAAGCCAAAACCAAAAATACCTGGCAAAACCAGATAAAACGTGATGTTGATACCCAGTTGTGGGTAAAATCCTTGTGTTTGTTATCGATAACTTCCTGATTCATTTTAGTAAAATTTGCGTTGCAAAAATAAGGGCTCTTAGGCAAAATAAATTATTTACCCCCAACAATTTCTAAAAAGGTTTTTTTCTTCTGTATAAAATAGGCCCATACTACTGAGCCTTTGTAGAACCCATAAAGCTTTCCATCAGTTTTTATGGCAGATTTGGTTCTTTTTTTAATGAACAGCAGCCAGCCTAAAAAATAAAAATGGGACTTACATATGGCAAAAAAATACCCCCTGTCGCCACTTAATAATCCACGCCAGGCAGATAAGGCATCCAAAAACATGCGAAATGGGATTTTCCAAAATGCAGATCCTAAGGGGAGGTTTTTTGCCAGCATAATAAGATTATTGCGGAAATTAAGGAAAGCTTTGAGACTGTTCCCTTTAGGCAAAGTGCCGCCACCCACATGAAAAACAACAGAAGCCGGTTGCACATAAATTTTATACCCTGCCAATTGTGCACGCCAGCAAAAATCTATTTCTTCCTGGTGTGCAAAAAAGAATGCATCAAAACCACCTAACTCATGAAAAACAGATGACCTTACAAAAAAAGCGGCCCCACTTGCCCAAAAACAAGGCCCGGCATTTTCATACTGCCCGTTATCCGTTTCACAAACATCAAACACCCGGCCTCTCATAAAAGGATAACCCAACTTATCCAACCAGCCACCACTGGCCCCGGCATATTCAAATTGATCTTTATGATGGTACGCCAATAATTTAGGCTGACAGGCGGCTATGGTATTATCCGATTCCATTAAGGTAATCACCGGCTCAATCCAGTTAGATGTAACTTCCACATCACTGTTTAATAAAACATAATAATCAGCTTCAACTTGTTTTAATGCCGTATTATACCCTCGGGCAAAACCTTCATTGTGGCTGTTTTGTATGATGGTAACCTGCGGATAGTGTTCCTGCAAAAAAATAACCGAATCATCGGTAGATGCATTATCAGCAATAATTAATTTTTTATGCAAAGCATCCTGCGGATTGTTATATACAGAAGCGGTTACGGATGGCAGAAATTTTTCTAAGAATCCCCTGCCGTTCCAGTTTAATATCACAATAGCTACAGATGGTTGTATCATTTTTTATCACTTCAAAATATGCACTTCGCAAACATACTTATAACTTATAACTTATTACTCCCAACTCATAACTAATTTCTTATTTTTACGGCATGTTTAATTCCCTGCTTAACTGGCGAAGTGCTTTGGCTGTAATTGCCATTGCCATTGTAACAGGCACTGTTTTTTATTCCAATCACCTGGCTAAAAAAATAGCTGCCGAAGAAAAAATAAAAATTCAGCAGTGGGCAGATGCTACCAAAGACATCGCCAGCTCCATTAATACAGAATTGAATTTGGCCATCAAAATCCAAACAGAAAACAGTAAAGAAATTCCCATGATACAGGTTGATGAAAAAGACAGTATCATGGACCATCGTAATCTGGATTCAATAAAGATTACTGAAGACAACACCTATCTGACCCGAAAACTGACTGAATTTAAAAAATTAAATGACCCTATCATCTGGAAAAACCCATTAGATTCCCTGCAAACCATCCGGGTTTTTTATGGCGAGTCTGTTTTATTAAAACAGGTTAGGTATTACCCACTCATCCAATTACTCATTGTAGCACTTTTTATCCTGATCACTTTAATAGCCATTTCTACCCGCAACAAATCAACACAAAACCAGGTATGGGCGGGTATGGCAAAAGAAACGGCCCATCAGCTGGGCACACCACTAACCTCTTTACAGGGTTGGGTAGAAATGCTGAGAGAAACACCCGGCATGGAAAAGATCGTGCCCGAAATGAGTAAAGATGTTGACCGGTTGAAACTGGTTAGTGACCGGTTTGGCAAAATTGGAAGTACACCCCAACTTGAATTAAATGATATCCTTATTCAGGTAGAGAACATGGTGAATTATATTAAAAGAAGATCACCCGAAACAGTTGTATTTAATATTAACAGTTATGGCGAAAGCGAAATTAAAGCCATGATAAACGGCCCCTTATTTGACTGGGTGATAGAAAATTTATTAAAAAACGGGTTAGATGCTATGGAAGGAAAAGGCGCTTTGTCTATTAATATAAAAAATGAAACCACCCAGGTTATTGTAGATGTTATCGATACGGGTAAAGGCATCAGTAAACAAAATATGAGTAAGGTTTTTAAACCGGGCTTTACCACAAAAAAGCGAGGCTGGGGCCTGGGTTTAACCTTATGCAAACGCATCATAGAACAATATCATAAAGGTGAATTGTTTGTAAAACATTCGGAACCGGGAAAAGGAACAACCTTTAGAATTGTATTGAGAAAATAATCTTTTACATTTGCAACTCGAAAAGAACCAGGATAAAAAAATATAAAACAAGGTAGTGGGAAGGCATATTTTAAATCATTGCAATAATAATCAGCCCGGGTGGCGAACCTGCCTGCCGGCAGGCAGGATTGGTAGACGCACCACCTTGAGGTGAAAATGAATAGAAATAATGTTCTTTGTTTATGCCATAAAGAGTACGGTTAGAAATTATATCTATATAGGTATGACTAACAATGTAGGCAGAAGACTTGCTGAGCATAATAATGGTGAGAATAGGTCAACCAAAGCTTACAAACCATTTGTGTTGATTTATACGGAAGCATTTCCCACAAGAATAGAGGCAAGAGAAAAAGAAAAGTATTTAAAATCAGGAATTGGAAAAGAATATCTTAAATCATTGCAATAATAAGCCCGGGTGGCGAACCTGCCTGCCGGCAGGCAGGATTGGTAGACGCACCACCTTGAGGTGAAAATGAATAGAAATAATGTTCTTTGTTTATGCCATAAAGAGTACGGTTAGAAATTATATCTATATAGGTATGACTAA
>CANKNL010000287.1 GCA_947483345.1 Chitinophagaceae bacterium
ACAAATTCCGTTTTATGATTTTTTAAGTCATTTTGAAAAAACAGAATGGATGCATGAAGGCGAACATGATTTTGATACCCTTGCCGGATTTGTTTTACATGAGTTGGAACATATTCCCGTTACCGGTGAATGTTTTGAATGGAATGGATTTGACTTTGAAATTGTGGATATGGACGGACAACGGATTGATAAATTGATTGTGAAAATATCAGCAGGTATAAAAGACGAAATGAAGGAGTAAAGTTCAGTTGATACAGCCGAATTTTAAAACAGGGAATCTTTGCAAAACCCCCTTAGTGAAACGCATTTAGCACACTCAAAAATTAAAACTCCAGTTCTCATCCGGGTTAACAAGTTTAGTACTTTGCCTTTTTCCATTTACCAGAACATGGATGATGCTTAATTGTTCTTTTTTGTATTCAAATAAGATGTTATCTGTAAGATCTATTTTTTTTACGGTAGGTATATGATTAACCTGGTAAAAGCTGGTTATGCCTTCTTCCTGCTGCTCATAGCCTATAAATTGTAATACAACAGGTTTGCCTTCAACCTTTATCAGTAAATGTTTTTTTACATAATCACTTACCAGGTCATTCATCGCTGCCTTATCTTTTGGCTGAAGCAGATCAACATGCGTTTTGTAAGTTTCACGCAATGTTTTTTCAAAATCGTCAGTAAAAATTTTACAGCTTATCTCCAATGTTTTGTCTTTGGCATTATGCTCAATTTCAGTAACACTTACAAATATGGGGTGATGTGTAGTTACAGGAGTATTTAATAACAGCCCCCCAATCATTAACCATTTAAATAAAAAATGTACCATTTAGCAAAGAGATTGATAAAAAACCGTTCCTTTAAAGATATTTGAGAAACAAAATTAATGTAAACAGACAATCTTAAGCCGTTTCATGCAGAATTTGGGTTTTTATTTTGATTTGGGATGGCATCATATTTTGGCTTGGGATGCACTTGATCATTTACTTTTTGTTTTAGCCTTGAGTGCCCTTTATTTAATAGGCAACTGGAGACAGGTAGTCATATTGATAACGGCTTTTACTATAGGGCATTCTTTAACCCTGGCTTTAAGTGTATTTGATATCATCAGGGTAGCCAATAATTGGGTGGAATTTTTAATACCATGTACAATTATTGTGACCGCTTTTTTTAATGTATGGCAGAAAAAAATAAAACCAGGATCAGTACAGCTGAATTATTTTTTAGCTTTATTTTTTGGGTTGATACATGGCTTAGGCTATGCCAATGCAATTCGGTTTATAATGGCCAAAGACCAATCCATGGGCTGGAGTTTGTTGGGATTTAACAGTGGCTTAGAGGCTGGACAGATTTTGGTGGTAATGGCTATTCTATTAGTAAGTTATCTAGTAGTAAACTTGGCAAGGCTTAATCAAAAATGGTGGATATGGGGCTTGTCGGTTTTTGCATTATGCATGGCCGTTAGAATGGCCTGGGAGCGTTTTCCGGCTTTATTATCATAAATATAAATTAAACACTTAATCATAAAAAATGAAACAACTTACAGCTTTTGCATGTTTGCTTTTAATGAGCATTTTTGCCAGTGCCCAGGATATTAAAAATAATCCCGGCAGTAACCATGGTAACCGTTTTGAACAGTTGGGCTCTATTCTTCCCACACCTAACGAATACCGTACGGCAAGTGGTGCACCTGGTCCCAAGTACTGGCAGCAGCGCTGCGATTATGATATTGTTTGCGAACTGGATGAACCCAACCGCAGGCTGATTGGTAAAGAAACGCTTACCTACTCAAATAATTCACCGGATATATTAACCTATTTGTGGCTTCAACTGGATGAAAACGAACACAGTAATACCAATAACTCGGGCTATCAAAGCAGTAATACCATGCCAAGAACTGTTTCTGAACAGGACTTAGTAAGGTTTAGTGGTAAAGTAGATGCGGCTCGAGAATATGGTGTGAATATTGTTGCAGTAGCTGATGCACTTGGGAAAAAACTGGTGTACACCATTAATAAAACAATGATGCGTATTGAATTGCCTCAACCGCTTAAACCCGGTCAGCAATTTATTTTTAAAGTTGACTGGAATTATAATATCATCGAAAAAACTAAGTTTGGCGGCCGCGGTGGTTTTGAAAATTTTCCGGAAGACGGCAATGATTTGTATACAATGACACAGTGGTTTCCTCGCCTTTGTGTGTACAGCGATTTTCAGGGCTGGCAAAATCACCAGTTTGTAGGCTCAGGCGAGTTTGCATTGGTTTTTGGTAATTATAAAGTGGCTATGACGGTTCCTGCAGATCATGTGGTAATGGCAACCGGACAAGGACAAAATTATCAACAGGTTTTATCACCCAAAGAATATGCCCGTTGGCAAAAAGCACAAACAGCAACCGATGTAATGGAAATCGTAACATTGGATGAAGCCACCGCAAAAGAGAAATTAAAATCGAAGGAAAAGAAAACCTGGATTTTTAAAGCTGATATGGTGCGTGACTTTGCCTGGGGTTCGTCGCGTAAATTTATTTGGGATGCCATGCCTGCACTGGTTGAAGGCAAGAAAGTAATGTGTATGAGTGCTTATGGTAAAGAAGCGTATAATTTGTATCGCAAATTCAGTACAAAAGCTGTGGCGCATACCATTAAAACCTATTCAAAATTCACGATCCCATATCCGTATCCGGTTGCACAGAGTTTAGAAGCAGCCAGTGGTATGGAGTATCCGATGATCTGTTTCAACTTTGGCCGTTGCGAAAAAGATGGCACATACAGTGAAGGAACCAAAAATGGCATGTTGGGCGTGGTGATACATGAAGTTGGACATAATTTTTTCCCCATGATCATCAACAGTGATGAAAGGCAGTGGACCTGGATGGATGAAGGCCTCAATTCTTTTTGCGAATATTTAGCCGAAGAATTATGGGATAATAAATTTCCGGTTGGCAAAGGCCCTGCTTATAAGATCGTGGACTATATGAAGCTGCCAAAAGATATGCTGGAACCAATTATGACCAACAGCGAAAATATCATTCAATTTGGCCCTAATGCCTACAGCAAACCATCTACCGGCTTAAATATTTTACGCGAAACCATAATGGGAAGAGAGAATTTCGATTATGCTTTTAAAGAATATGCCAGACGCTGGGCATTTAAACATCCAACACCAGCCGATTTTTATCGCACGATGGAAGACGCCAGTGCCGAAGACCTGGATTGGTTTTGGAGAGGCTGGTTTTATGGCGTTGAACCCTGTGATATTTCTCTTGACACGGTTAAGTGGGCAGTACTGAATACCGAGGCAGCTACAACTCAAAGCAACAACGGACCCAGTACAAGAAAAGTGCCTGTGGCAAAACCAATACTTAATAATTTTGATGACATTTCTAAAATACGTAACCGCGATGATAAGAAAATTGTGTTTGAAACAGATGCCGACCAATCGTTAAGGGATTTTTACTGGAAGTATGACCGTGGTTTGGCCAATGTAGATAGTACGCCATTTGAAATAACCCCGCCGGCAGCATTGGCTGATAATTATACTGAAGCAGAACGTTTTCATTTGGCAGGCAACAAAAATATGTATGAATTAACGTTTAGTAATAAGGGCGGTTTGGTAATGCCCATCATTATTGAATGGACATTTAAAGACGGAACCAAGGAAATAGATCGTATACCTGTTCAGATCTGGCGTAAGAATGAAAATAAAGTGATTAAAACTTTTATGAAGGATAAAGAAGTGGTATCTATATTATTAGATCCTTTAAGAGAAACTGCCGATATCAATACCGGTAACAATACCTGGCCTTCCATAACAACGCCCAGTAAGTTTCAGTTGTTTAAGGGGGGCGGTGGCGGCCGGGG
>CANKNL010000288.1 GCA_947483345.1 Chitinophagaceae bacterium
ACAGTCCGGCTGATGCCAGTGCCATCACCCGTGTACATTTACAGGAAGCCATTAATGAACTGGTTGCGGGCAAGGACATTACGATAAAAGAAAGCCGCAGCGTAGGTTGTACGATCAAAAGAAAAAGCTAAGGGTTTAAGAAATCTGAATTAATGCCCCCTGCTGAAGAAGGTTTTTAATCAGGTTCCTGTAAATTAAGTTCGATGGAATGATCGGTAAGTTTTTTATCCTGTCGTTTAATAAAATCTCCCGGGTTAAGCTGGATATTTTTTTCGGCATTCGACATGTAGAGTTCTATACTTGGTTTATATCCATCCAGATCAAATGTGGCATAACCGATCAACTGATCAGCTTTTACTTGATCCCCTTTTTTAATTAGGGTTATACCCAAATTTGAATAGGTATAAAAAAGCTTATCCTTTTCTATGATCACAACTTTCATGTCATCTATTTTGGCAACCATAATTACTTTTCCGCCTGTTATAGCAAAAACGGCACTGTCATTTGATTTGAAAGTAACATATTCATTTAGCTGCTCCCGGTTTCCCGAACTGGCTTTAATAACCTCGGCATTATTCATTGGGGCTACATATTTAATGACCGCCTGTGCGCCGATGGCTTCTTTTAAAAATCTTTCAAAATCCATTGCACTGATCTGATCTTCCACAAATTTCCTATACCCTGTATTATTATTTACAATTATAGTTGATGGAATAGCGCCACTCCATTTTTTATCAATCATGGGACAAAAGCGGTCGGCATCAGTTTCGTTAAGCCAAACATGATTGGTATTGTATTTATTCTTTTTAATAAAGGCAGGTAATTTAACCGGCACATAAGATGGCAGGTCTAAACTGACCAGCAATAATTTTACTTTTTGTGTTTTATACTTAAGTGCAAGTTGTATAAAATCCGGAATCTCTTCATTACATGGCTTACAAAATGTGGCCCAAAAACTCACTACATAAACCGTATCGTTTTTAGCCGAGTAAGATCTGAGCACATCATCAATTGTCCATTTTGGGATAGATTGGCTGTATACACCTGCCATAATCATGGTCAGTGTAAAACCAAAAAGTAATTTTTTAATCATCCCTAAAAATACAGAGAAATGCCGGGGACAGCGCCCACAAAATGTTAAAACAATGCCCAAATAAGCTTTTGGCTGGTACCCGCTTTCAGTTTAAATTTGCAGCCTGTCTGCTTAAAAAGCAGTTCAGTATAAGACATCAATTAAAATCTAAAATTTAAAATAACAGTATGACATACGACGTAATTGTACTTGGAAGCGGACCTGGTGGCTATCCCGCAGCAATCAGAGCCAGTCAGCTTGGTAAAAAAGTGGCCATCGTAGAACGTGAAGCGCTTGGTGGTATTTGTCTTAATTGGGGATGTATTCCTACAAAAGCTTTATTAAAAAGTGCGCAAGTGTATGACTATGCAAAGCATGCCTCAAGCTATGGTATTAATATAGAAAACCCGACTGCCAATTTTGGTGCAGTAGTAACACGAAGCCGTGCTGTTGCAGATAAGATGAGCAAGGGTGTTCAGTTTTTAATGAAGAAGAACAAGATTGAAGTGATCATGGGTAATGGTAAACTGATATCGGCAACAAAGCTGGAAGTTACCGCCGCCGATGGCAGCAAGCAAATTGTAGAAGCCAAAAATATTATCATAGCAACCGGTGGCAGAGCACGTGAATTACCCAGCATGCCCATTGATGGTAAAAAAATAATCGGCTACCGTGAGGCAATGGTTTTACCTGGTCAACCCAAAAGCATGATCATTTGTGGCAGCGGAGCCATTGGAAGCGAGTTTGCCTATTTTTATAATAGTATGGGCACCAAAATTACGATGGTAGAATTTATGCCCAGACTGGTACCCGTTGAAGATGAAGACATCAGTAAAGAACTGGAAAGGCAATTTAGAAAACAGGGTATGACCCTTATGACCAGCGCAGAAGTAACCAAAGTTGATACCAGCGGCAATGGTGTAAAAGCAACGGTAAAAACAGCTGAGGGAGAAGTGGTTTTAGAAGCCGACATTTTATTAAGCGCTGTTGGTGTGATAGCCAACATTGAAAATATAGGATTGGAAGCTCTGGGCATTAAAACAGAAAAAGGAAAGATCGTAGTAAATACAAACGGGCAAACCAATTTGCCAGGCATTTATGCCATTGGAGATTGTACGCCCGGACAGGCACTGGCACACGTAGCAGCCAAAGAAGGTATAAATGCAGCCGAGCATATTTGCGGTCACCAGCCCGAGCCAATAGATTATAACAATATTCCTGGTTGTACTTACTGCAGTCCCGAAATTGCCAGTGTTGGCTATACCGAAAAAGCTGCTAAGGACTCAGGCTATGAAGTAAAAGTTGGTAAGTTCCCATTTATGGCCAGTGGTAAAGCCAGTGCTGCAGGTGCCACAGAAGGTTTTGTAAAAGTTATTTATGACGCCAAATATGGCGAATTTTTAGGTTGTCATATGATCGGTATGAATGTGACCGAAATGATTGCCGAAGCGGTTGTTGCCCGTAAATTGGAAACAACGGCTCACGAAATTCTGAATGCGGTACACCCCCATCCTACCATGAGTGAAGGCATGAAAGAAGCTACTGCAGTAGCTTATGGCGAGGCAACAGATGTTTAAAACATAAGATAATACTGAATTTATAGAACCTGTATTTCAAATCCCATTGCCACGATGGGATTTTTTATTAGCCAATACAGATGATCAAAGCAGCAATTATGGCTTTAGTTTGTATTACCCATACCCAACAGATGAGTCAGGTACTTGAAGATGAAAAATCCTGCCCCCCACTTACACTATGTGGTATAGCAACATGTCATCAGAATGATATTTATGCCCTTTCTTTACTGAACAAATAAAACATAGCTATACATTATGTTCGCCTCAATCGCGTGAGCTAGATTTAAAGAAACCCCTGCCAACGTTGCCATTGATTTATTTTTTGTAGATGATTGTTCATTAGATATCCCGGCACTTAAATTAGCTAAATAAATAAATTTTTTCTTAGCGCCTCATTTTCTAACTTACACTGCCATAGGCCAGCCTGGCATTTCCCGCAGCCTGCTGACTGACCACTCTCTCAACATTAAGCAACATGAACTTTTGAATTATAAATAATAAAATCTGCGATGATGAAAAAACAAATATTATTACTCGGCTTTTTATTTCTACTATTAAGTAACCAGAGTTTTTCTCAAGATGCTGAAGGCTGTAAGGAGCATCCCATGTTTCCAAGCAGAATGTCGAATTATTCTCTGACTGAATGTAAATATAATTTTGATGCCGTTGAATTTAATCTGGCCGCCGAAGGATTAAAAACAATATCTAAAGAAGGTACAGTATCCGTGTTACGCTATGATTTCAATGCCGAATCGGGTCAACAAAAGCCAAGTGTATTACAAATACAACGGAATTACGAAGCTGCTGCCAAAAAAATTGGCGCCATCACCATGTTTCAATCTGTAGGTGAAGTTGTCATCACATTTAAAATAGTAAAGACCGGCAAAGAAGTTGCCTGGGCTAAAATTGAAGGCGGAGGAGATAACAATAACGATTTTTATATTCTAACAATTGTTGAATTGGAAGACATGAAACAGGAAATTACGTCGACCGATATGCTAACGGCATTAAATACCGATGGCCATATGGCATTATACATCAATTTTGAATCCGGCAAATCAACTATTAAACCCGAATCACAAAATATTATTGACCAGATCACTGACCTGTTAAAATCAAATACGGCATTAAAAATCAGTATTGAAGGACATACAGACAATGTAGGAACGGCAGCTGCCAATAAAATACTTTCAGAAAACCGGGCCAA
>CANKNL010000289.1 GCA_947483345.1 Chitinophagaceae bacterium
AGTTGTGACTGTGTTGTAAATGTTTTAGCGCTTAATCCCCCTGCTCTAGCTCTTACCTGATTAACTAATACAATAGCAGTAGCCCCAAAACCAAGTTCATTCTCAGCTTCAGCTTTTGTAAGTAACATATCAGAATATCTGAGTATGCGTTTATTTATCCAGTTTGGATTATCGCTATGGCCGGTAGATGCCCTGTAAGCCGGATCGGCATATATTTTTTTGTTCCAGAATTTTCTTGGCAGCGGTCCGCCGGCACTGGTATGTGCGGGAACAACCCGGCCATAACCACCAAATGCAGGATCATCAGACTGACCTGAAAATAAAATGGTAGCCGGTTTTCTATTATCACCAGCCTCATAAGCATCAACTAAATTTTGTGTAGGTGTATTCCAACCCCATCCCAGGTTCCAGCCACTTGCATTAGAGCCTCTAACCCCTTGCGTTGTTGCAAAAATACAACCATTATCAATGGCACCATTGGGGCTAACATAAGCTTGTATTTCAAAAATAGATTCACTACCATTTTCTCCGGCATCTTTAAAGATATTTGTATAGCTTGAACCTAAAGAGTAAGTTGCTAAGTTCATAACCTGTGTTGCCAAAGCCGATGCTGCTGCCCAATTTTGACGAAACAACTGAGTTTTAGCATGCAATGCTAAAGCTGCACCTTTAGATAAACGGCCCGGGTAAGAACTTCCCCAGCTCGTTGGCAATGCGCCCTCAGCAAATGCCAGATCAGCATCTATCAAAGAATAAATTTGAGAAATGGTTGCTTTTGGTTTAATTAAATCGGAAGACCGGTAAACCTTAAAATCAATTTTAGGAACTTCACCAAATGTTCTTACCAGATCAAAATAAGCGTAGGCTCTTAAAAATTTGGCCTCTCCAATATTTTGAATGGTAGCCGGATCAGAATTTAATCCAAGTGTATCTGCTTTTTGTATGGCGCTATTGGCTTCAGCAATCAAAGAATAATGATCAGACCAATATTGGTTTGTTGCCCATAAATCTTTTACATAAGCATATTGATCAAATGGGGCAACCCACTCGGCGCCATCAGCAGGGTCACTACCTTTTTCCGAATCATCAGATCTAAAGTCATGTACTGCCAACCACGGGATGGAAGTAAATCCGGCACTGCCTCTCAGGTTACTGTACAAGCCAAATATTTCGGCCTCAATACCACCCTGGTTCAAATCGCCTAAAGTGGCCTGCAAAGGCTGGCGGTCCAGGAATTTTTTACAACTGTTAAACAGCAGTAAAATGGGCAAAGCCAGTAAAAGGCTTAATGTTATCAGTTTTATTTTTTTCATTAGTTTAATTTTATTGATTTTAATTGGTCTTGAAAATGGCTATAAAATTTAAAAACTATTCTATAGTTATTACATGATCTAATTCAACTGTTTTATTTAAAATGTTACGCTTAAGCCAAATGTGGTTACAGCAGGAATTGCGCCCCCGGCATAATCAACTCCAAATGAAACAGCACTTCCGCCAAACTCAGGTGTATAGCCCATATTATGTTTCCATGTTTTTGGATTTTGCATATTTACAAAAAGCCTGGCATTTTGTATATGCACCTTCGACAACAATGTTGACGTTATATTATAACCCAATTGCACGTTACGTAACCTGATATAGCTGCCATCTTCAATATTGTAAGAAGAGGCTTCATAGTTAATACGATGCCCCTGTCCTAAGATGGGATCCCAATTTGAGGTTGCTTCTCCATGCCATCTGTTTTGTTTAAAGGCAGGATAGTTTACTCTTTGAAATGGAGATTCGGTTGCACCCCATACTCTGAAAACTTCATTTCCGTAAACACCGCCAATATCAACACCTAAATCAAAACCTTTATACTTTAATGTTACAGATCCGCCATAAGAAAAATCCGGAGTAGGATTTCCCAAATAAGTTCTGTCCTTTGCATTAACAACACCATCACCATTCACATCCTTGTATTTAAAATCACCGGGGCCATAAGCAAATTCAGTATTTACCGGAGAAGCCAGTTTATCGGCATACGATTGATAAAGGCCTTCTACAATATAACCATAAAAAGCACCAATAACAGAACCCACTTCAGTTTTAGAACCAGTACCATAAAGTGCCTGCCCTGCTGCAGCTAATTCTTCTACATTGTTTTTGTAGGTTGTAATATTACCGGTAACGGTTAAGCTTAAGTCTTTAGTTAACTTTTGGTTCCAGGTAGCCGAAAATTCAAATCCCGAATTTTTAAGTGTCCCTTTATTTAATAAGCCATCCTGAACACCACCACTGCCTGGCACATATAATAACAGGTCTTTTGTTTTTTTAGTGTAATAATTGGCTTCAAAATGTAATCTGCGCCCCAATGCATCCATCTCTAAACCCACTTCACTTGATTCACTTTTTTCCCATTTCAAATTAGCATCTGGCAGATAAGATTGTCTGGCCGCAGTATATACCAGATTGCCAAAAACACCTGCTGAACCAGTTTGCAATACCGGATAAGACGGATAATTAAATCCACCTGTATTTTGAACACCCAGAACACCAGTAGACGCTTTTAATTTTAAGAAATCGATTTGCTTGATATTTTGCATAAACTTTTCTTTGGTAAGTTCCCAGGCACCGCCAACAGCCCAGAAATTTTGCCAGGTATTATTTGGAAATGCAGATGAGCCATCTCTTCTATAAGATGCTGTAAAGAAATATTTGCCTTTGTAGTTATACAAACCGCGCAATAAAAAAGAAGCGGTATTCCTTTCATATTGACTTGAATTGGATAACATCGATTGCGGATCCTGAAAACCATTGTTTACATACCAAAACCTTTTATTATCAGGTATGGCAGAACCGGTAACACTTTGCTTTGCAGAAGCAGAAAGACCATTATAATTAAAAGAATAGGTTGTAAAACCGGTTGTTAAAGCCAGGTTATGGCTACCAATAGTTTTCTTATAATTTAAGATATAATCTGCCTGGAATTTTTTATACTTGTCTTCATTCTGTCTTACACTTGTAAGTTTACTGTATAAAAATGGTTTATCAATTGCGGCATCGTATGCATTATAAACCGGCGTGTAATTTCTGCTGCTTATATTGCTTATATCAGCATAAAATGTAGAACGGAAGGTCAGGTTTTTAATGATATTTAATTCAGCATAAACACTACCTACATACCTGTTTTCAATGCTGATTGTTTTATCCCACTCATTTTCAAGTTGCAATAAAGGATTAACTACACCAGAATTTTGGATTGATGGTAATTCGTAATACAGATTTTGTGTTGTACTGTCTAACCCGTAAGGATTTTTTGTTCTTACAGCAACCGTACCGGCACTCACAATGGGAGCCACTTTACGTGCCTGATCTAAAAACTGCTCGGCATAATAAGGATTATTCTGCCTGTTTACATTAAGATTAAAACCGATCTTCAAATATTTTTTAAGCTTAACCTCATCACTTATTGAGATCAGGATTTTATTCAGCTTTTGATGTTTGATAATACCCTCATCAGTTATATTACCAATACTTAAATAAAACTTGTTAGCCTCTGTACTGTTAGACAGGCTGATATTATTAGAATTAAATTTGCCTACTCTGGTAACCGCATCTACCCAATCGGTATTTGCTGTCCATTTTGAATAATCAAATGGAGAAGTTAATATGGTGCCATCGTTTGTTTTTTCTTCATCATATAAAGTCTTAAACAGTGACGCATCGGCCCAGGCAATTTTATCCACTAATTTTTTAAAACCGTAAGAGGTATTAACGGTAATTACATTTTTACCGGTTTTGCCTCTTTTAGTAGTCACTGCAATCACGCCATTTGCGCCACGCACACCAAAAATGGCCAGTGAAGAGGGAT
>CANKNL010000290.1 GCA_947483345.1 Chitinophagaceae bacterium
ACAGTAAATACATTTTTTCTTGCTCCTCCCACTCAGTTACTTTTTCCAGATCATAATATTTTAAACAGGCATTTACCAGACTCAGTGAACCTTCTACAAAAGATTTTTGCTGCATCAGTAATCGGCGTACATCAGCATGATTGATGATCAGTATTTGCTCTTTGGTAAGATCCTTATCTGCAATATGCCTGCCCTGCGGCCGTTCGTTGGTATAAAATAAAGCAGCATAATAAGCAGCAGAGGCCACAGCTGCTGCCGTTTGACCAACAGCAATACGGGCAGAGTTCATCATCTGAAACATATACGACAACCCTTTATTGGCCTCGCCCACTAAAAATCCTTTTGTAATGCCGCCTTCGCCAAAGATTAAATGCGTAGTGGCATAACCCCGTTGCCCCAACTTTTGAAAATCGCCGGCACAGAGTACATGATTATCCTGCAACAGGCCGTTATGCGCTATAAATTTGGGAACCACAAATAATGAAATGCCTTTTGTACCTGCCGGGGCGCCTTTTATTCTTGCCAAAGTAAGATGAATAAAATTTTCGCAGGCCTCGTGTTCGCCTGCCGAGATAAATATTTTTTGTCCAACAATTTCGTAGTGCCCGTCATCAGTTGGATTGGCAGCGGTGGTCATATCCGATAAAGAACTGCCGGCCTGCGGTTCGGTAAGCGCCATGGTACCCTGCCATTTACCGGCAATCATATTGGGCACATAAGCCTCATTCAAAGCATGGCTGCCAAATGTTTCTATCAATTCCAATGCGCCGGTAGATACACCTATATAGCCCTGGGCACTGCTGTTTGCGGCTTCAAAGATCAGGTGGGCTGCAGAGTACAAACTAAATGGTAACTGCATGCCGCCATGTTCTAAAGCAGATAAAGCACTGAACCAGCCTGCATCAGCTACAGTTTTAAAAATATTTTTTAATTGTGGGTGCGACTGTATTTTGCCATGCTTATATACAACAGGATTTTCATCCATGGCCTTAAAAAAAGGATACATCTCTTTATCTGCAATCGTTTTTGCAGAACTGATCAGCAGATCAATTTCTTCCACTGAACCAATATGCTCAAACCGTTTGTATTGCAACAGATCCTGTATGTGATGCACTTCGTACAAAAGGAAACGAAGATTTTCCATGCTGATGTATTGTTTTGTCATATCGAAATTTTATTTTGTATCAACCAATATCAGACTTGTTTTGTGATGTCGCAATCATTCACTTCTTTTTGCTTTTCAATTTTGCTGATTTTAATTTTTTGATCACGTTATCAAAATCGCTTTCAAGAAGTTTATCCTGTACTATTCTGTATTTTTCAAATTCTTTCTCTGCAAGCGCCATTGCAACTTCATGCGATACCTTTCCCTGATGTTTTAAAACTGCTACTTCATTAAATTGTAAAAAAGCATCTAATTTCCTTACCCAATCATTCATATACATGACTTCTCCTTTCATAGCCTGACTTTCTGCATAATCTAAATACATGGTTACAATTCGGTTTAATCCGTCTAATTCTTTTTCATCCAAATAATTTTTAGCTATGCCTATATCTATTTTTCTGATACTGCCTTTCGGGGAATTCTTCCAGGTTGTTAATCCTATATTATTTTTTGTACTGTCCACTCTTGCTGAAATCAATTCAGCTGCGGTTTGTCCTGTTATTGCCCAATGCAGTTTGTTTTGAATTGTGGTAAAAAAATCTTTAGTAGCTTTTGTTTCCATATTATAGTCAGCACTGCATTGGATGTAGATATCGGTTATTTTTTGATAAAATCTTCTTTCACTGCTGCGGATATCTCTGATTCGAGCAAGTTGTTCCTCAAAATAATCTTTACCGAAAATATTATTGGGGTTTTTCAACCGTTCATCATCCATCGTAAACCCTTTGATGATGTATTCCTTTAACCGCTCTGTAGCCCAAATACGAAATGCAGTTGCCTGTTGGCTATTTACACGATATCCCACAGAGATTATTGCATCAAGATTATAGAACTGAGTGGAGTAGATTTTTCCGTCGGCGGCAGTATGTGCAATTTTTGCACTAACTGAATACGGGTCAAGTTCATTGGTTCCAAAAATATTTTTTAAGTGTTTTGTAACAACTGTTCTATCCACCCCAAACAAGTCAGCAATCTTTTGTTGTGTAAGCCAGATGGTTTCGTTTTGTAAATAGACTTCAACCTTCACTGTGCCGTTGGTAGTGGTATAAAGCAGTATCTCGTTGAAACCCTCTTTTGTCATTATTTTCTTCTTTGCCATTCTTGATTTCAGGTTTTAATTACTAAAATTATTTTATTATTTATTTACAAAATCACTTTGCTGAAATGCCGGGTTGGGGTATGTATAAAATCCCTCACCGGTTTTTATGCCCAGTTTTCCGGCATCAACATAGGTCTTTAATAATGCCGAAAACTTTTTACTTCTTGTATCGGGTAATGTATTGGTAATATGCCAGGCCGTTTCTAATCCGATACTATCTAAAATCCCAAACGGCCCCATCTCCATTTTAAAATTACCCATCCAACTGCGGTCAACATCTTCCATACTGGCCACATCATAAGTAACCAATGCGCCGGCAGCACCAATCAACGCTACCAGCATGGCATTGAAAATATATCCCGGCGATTCTTTTTTTACAAACACCGGCGTTTGTTCTAATTTTTTTCCCATCTCCATTAACAGGTCTGTAACCCAGGGTGCCGTTGCAGGATGTGGCATGATATCAACCACATTGGCCCAAAAAACATCATGAAAATGGAAAGCACAAAACCGATCAGGCCTACCGGTTTCTGCTGCAAATAAGGAAGGCATTAAGTAAGATGTATTGGTAGTAAACAAGGTATGGGGCGGACAAAGCACTGCAAACTGTGCCCATACTTTTTTCTTTATCTCTAAATCTTCAACAACAGATTCGCTGACGAAATCAGCATCTACAGAGGCTTTTGCAGCATCTGTGGTAAATGTTATCCGTTGTTTTGCGGCATCTGCTGCTTCACTGGTTATCACATTTTTCTCTACCAGGTTTTTGAGAATGGACGCCTGTATTTTTTTGGCGCTTACAAATGCAGCTTCATCAATATCATAAATGGTTGTATTAAATCCGCTTATGGCAGATTGTAATCCAATACGCAGGCCCAATGTGCCGCTGCCAAGTATCAATACATTTTTAATATCCGTTAGTTTCAATTGCATTTTTTTATTTGTTTTGACCTCACCCCCAACCCCTCTCCGAAGGAGAGGGGACAAGTGCAAGAGTCTTTTGGTTTTAAAATGATATCATTTATTTTAATAGAAATGACTGATGCGATTATATTGTATTGCTTTTTGTGCATTGGTTGCACAGGCATTTACCACATGGATCAATCCGGCAAAGCGTTCATCTGTTGTAAATCCTTTTTTATACCGGGCATAAATTTGTTGTACAATTACCCCAATTTTAAAAGAGCCAAATACATAATAAAACAACATGTTGGGAACCGCTATATTTTTTGTTGCCACATACCGTTGCACCACTTCTTCTCTGGTAAGATTACCCGGAAGCCAGGTGAGGTTAAAAGGTTTCAGGGCATCACTATCTGCCGCCTCGGCCCAATAACCCAGTGAGGTACCGAGGTCCATGAAAGGATCTCCCACGGTTGCCATTTCCCAATCCAGTACAGCCATGATGTGATTTAAATTTTCGGGATCAAGAACCAGGTTATCATATTTATAATCGTTGTGAATAAAAGCAGGTACCCCATCAGGTGGCATGTTCCCCTGCATCCATTCGGCTGTTGTATTCATGTCTGCAATCACATCTGTTTCGGCATTCACATATCTTTTAA
>CANKNL010000291.1 GCA_947483345.1 Chitinophagaceae bacterium
CAAATGGAAGATTATGTTATCATACAGTCATTCGATTTTAGAACATTACAATATCTGCATCAGCATTATCCCCATATAAAAACCGCGATGTTGATTGAAGCCAATAACAAAAACAGCTTTCGTAAACAAATAAAAGACCTTGGCTTTACACCAGATATTTATAGCCCCGAATTTACTTTAGTAACAAATGACCTTATCAAAAACTGCCGCGAATTAAAGATGAAAATTATCCCCTGGACAGTAAATGATAAAAAGAAAATAGAAGAATTAAAAACCATGGGGGTCGACGGGATCATATCGGATTATCCCAATTTATTTAATGACTCATTTTAAAATTAAGCCAGTCAGTGGCGTTTTTGAATAATAATTTTTCTTTAAGCTCATCTGTAAATTTCATTTGCTCGATCAACAAACCCGGGTGATGTTCGCCCAGTGGAAATGGGTAATCACTGCCCATGCAAATATTATCTTCACCCATCACTTTAATAATCAGTTTCATTGCTGCCGGATCATGTACCAATGAATCTATCCAGAATTTTCCGATATAATCTCTTGGGTTGATTGGATTATCAACAGCGACCAGGTCGGGCCTTACTTTAAAACCATGTTCAATCCTGCCGATTGTTAAAGGGAAACTGCCTCCGCCATGTGCAAAAGCCACCCTTAGTTTTGGAAATTTTTCAAATACACCTCCAAATATCATTGAGCAAATTGCACGGGACGTTTCTGCCGGCATTCCCACCAGCCAGGGTAACCAGTATTTTTGCATCTGCTGCTCCCCCATCATCTCCCATGGATGTACAAACAAGGCGCAGCCAAGCTTTTCGGCCTCTTTATAAAACGGGAAAAATTTCTCATCATTTAAATTTAACCCATTTATGTTACTGCCAATTTCGAGCCCGGGCATTTTTAATTCACTAACACAACGATCCATTTCTTTTATTGCCAGATCGGTATCCTGCAGCGGAACAGTTCCAATACCTATAAATCGTTTTTGATTTTTTGCAACTGTTTCGGCAATATGGTCATTAAAAAACCGGGAAGTTTCATAACCATCTTTCGCCTTTGCCCAGTAATTAAATAAAACCGGGATGGTAGAAAGCACTTGGATGCTGACATCCGTTTCATTCATCTCCTTCACCCTTACCCCTGCATCAAAAGAATTATCCTCCACTTCTCTGAAAAGTTTATCCCCCTTCATCATACAGGCCTTGCAATTGCGGTGTTCCAGATGTATAAATTCGCCATAGCCGAACTTCCTGACCCAGTTGGGCATTGTAGCGGGCATGATGTGGGTGTGAATGTCTATTTTCAAGTTTAGAGAGTTTAGAAAGTTTAGGAAGTTTAGGTTGAAGTATGCTAAACCTTCTAAACCATCTAAACTTCCTAAACCTATTTAATAAGTTACCCTTTTTTTACCGGCGGAGCCATCACACTGCCACATTTACCGCAGGTACGTTTTTGCTCATCCGCATAAAAACCCTCCATAACCGGTGGTAGTTGAGCAACAATATCGGTGATCACTTTATATTCTTCATAAATTTTATTTCCGCAATTTTCGCAATACCATAAAAAGCCATCTTCTTCCTGTTCTCTCACTTTTTCAATCACCAATCCAACCGTATTTGGGCCCCGTTGTGGTGAGTGCGGCGTTTTTGGAGGCAGCAGAAATAAATCGCCTTCATTGATGGGAATATCTCTTGGTATGCCAGCATCAATTATTTTTAAAACAATATTACCTTCTACCTGGTAATACAATTCTTCAGTTTCATTAAAATGATAATCCTTTCTGGAGTTGGGCCCGCCCACAACCATGACAATAAAATTTTCTGCATCTTTGTAAATGCATTGATTACCTACCGGAGGCTTAAGTTTATCACGGTTATCATCGATCCATTTTTTTAAATTAAAAGGGGCTGCTATTGGCATAAACTTACATTTAGAATGGTTAAATTACAGCTATTTTTTGGGAATGAGAATTACGGGATTGAATTTTAAATTGAATTACCTTTAAGCATGCAACTGACTATTCCTTATCATCTGGAAAATTTTATAGGCGGGAATTTTATAGGCCCGTTAAGCGGAAACTTTATTGACAATGTGAATCCGGCTACGGGGGCAGTTTACGGACAAATACCTGATAGTAATACAAAAGACATTGATGTGGCTGTTAAAGCCGCAAAAAAGGCATTCCCTTCCTGGCGTGTTTTACCGGTTGAAAAGCGTTTTATCATCTTAAATAAAATTGCCGAACTGATTGATAATAACCTGGAAGAACTGGCCTTAGCCGAAACCAATGACAATGGAAAACCTTTGTGGTTAAGCAAGCAGGTAGATATTCCAAGGGCTTCATCCAACTTTCGTTTTTTTGCAACAGGCATTATGCATTTTGCAAATGAAAGTCACCAGATGGAAGACAAAGCAGTGAATTATACTTTGCGGCAGCCCATTGGTATTGTGGGTTGTATTTCGCCCTGGAACCTGCCTTTATATTTATTTACCTGGAAGATAGCGCCCGCCTTAGCTGCAGGTAACTGTGTAATTGCAAAACCATCTGAAGTAACACCGGTTTCCGCATTTCTTTTAGGGAAAATATGTAAAGAAGCCGGGTTACCTGATGGCGTATTAAATATTGTACATGGCACCGGGCAACATTGTGGCGAAGCCATTGTAAAACACCCCGACATAAAAGCCATTTCATTTACAGGCAGTACCAGGGCCGGACAACATATTGCTGCCATTGCAGCACCCCTGTTTAAAAAATTATCATTGGAACTGGGTGGCAAAAACCCCACAATTATTTTCAATGATTGCAACTGGGAAAAAATGTTAACCGAAACCATTCGTTCTTCCTTTGGAAATATGGGGCAAATATGTTTATGTGGCAGCAGGATCTTACTTGAAAGAAGCGCCTTTGATCATTTTAAAAAATATTTTGTTGATATCACACAAAGACTCACGGTTGGCGATCCCCTGGATGAAAAAAATAAACAGGGTGCCATTGTAAGTAAAATCCATTTTGAAAAAATCATGCATTGTATTGCTACAGCGAAAGAGGAAGGCGGAATAATCTTATGTGGCGGTAAGGCTGTTAAATTAACAGGCAGATGTGAAAACGGATATTTTATTGAACCAACCATCATAGAAGGCCTTGATCAAAACTGTAAAACCAATCAGGAAGAAATTTTTGGCCCTGTGGTTACCATTCAACCTTTTGACACCGAAGAAGAAGCCATAGCATTGGCCAATGCAACAAATTATGGTCTGGCTGCAACCATCTGGACTCAGGATATCAGCAAGGCGAATCGTGTTGCCTCACAAGTACAAGCTGGTATTATATGGGTAAACTGCTGGCTGGTAAGGGATTTGCGAACACCATTCGGCGGCATGAAGAACAGTGGAGTTGGCAGAGAAGGCGGTTGGGAAGCATTAAGGTTTTTTACAGAGGTGAAAAATGTTTGTGTGCAATTTTAGTTTCAACGCAGAGAAAATGAGAAGCAGAGGATATGCAGAGAATAAATCTAAACGAAGCAGAAGGACTCAGCGATGGCTCTTTTTCTCTTTTTCTCTGCGCTAAAAAAACTATATGAGAGAGATAATCAATACAAATGAAGCTGCAAAGCCATTAGGTGCTTACCCACATGCCAGGCGAGTTGGTAATCTTTTATTTCTTTCGGGTATCGGCAGCAGAAATGCAAAAGATAACTCCATACCCGGATTGGAACAGGATGCTGATGGACATATTATTAAGTATGATATTGAGGCCGAAACCCACCAGGTCTTCGCCAATGTAAAAGCCGTACTGGAAGCCAGTGGCAGCAG
>CANKNL010000292.1 GCA_947483345.1 Chitinophagaceae bacterium
AATTATTAAATGGTAAAATTTAAAATTTTTTGTATGCAAAATAAAATTTTTAAAACGATAATTTTTCTTGGGTTGTTCAGTATCGTCTTTTCTGTTTCCTGTAAGAAAAAAATTGATGATGCTTATCTCAACCCCAATGCCCCCGTAATAGTACCAATAGAAACGATCCTATCGGGTGCTATTGGTAGTTTTACTGCATTCTTTTCGTCTGCGGGTACAGGTTATGGCGTTCAAGCCGATGGCATTTTACTGGGCCGATACATTCAATACTGGGGATCACAAACCAGTGGAGAAAATTACGGCCAGATGGGTGGAACAATCGGTAGTGATAATACCGGCGGGCTTTGGGCCGCTGTTTATTATGGACAGGGACAAAATGTAAATAAAATAATCCAGTGGGGTGCCGAGCAGCAAAAATGGGATTATGTAGGTGTAGGCTATGCCATCAGGGCATGGGGATGGCTGGAATTAACCAATGTTTATGGTGATGCCATTTTAAAAGAAGCATTTAATACCAGCCAATCGCAGTTTAATTATGATACGCAACCTGAATTTTATGATAGTTGCCGCACTATTTGTCATCGTGCTTTAAGCTATTTAAACAGAACCGATGGTAACGTTAGTCAGGCCAACCTGGCTATTGGAGATGCCTATTTTTATAATGGGGATGTTAGTAAATGGAAGAAATTTGTATATGGCATTTTAGCCCGTTCTTATATTAATTTAAGCAGTAAAGGTCTTTTTAATACCAATAATTATGCTGATTCAGCAATAAAGTATGCCAACCTTTCATTGTCAACCAATGCCGATAATGCCTTAGTTAAATTACAAGGCGGACTTACATCTGCCGTAAATAATTATTTTGGGCCATTTAGAGGAAATATTGGTGCCATCAGACAGGGCTCTTATATTGCGGATCTGATGTCGGGAAATAATGCAGGTGCATTCAGTGGTGTAAGTGATCCCCGAAGATATTATTTGCTTCGTGAAAATCTAAATGGTACTTTCAAAGGTTTTACCGTTTGGAATGGATCAACTGGTTTAGCTGCAAATGATTATCCGAAAAATTTCTGGGGTAATACCATACCGAATTCTACTGCAGGTCCAACAATAGACAGTACTCGGTATTTGTATCGGAATACAAGTCCATGGCCAATGATGACGGCCTCCGAAATGCAATTTATTATTGCAGAAGCCGCCTATCGCAAAGGCGATAAGGGAACTGCACTTACTGCCTATACAAATGCCATCAGCCTTAATTTTGATATGATAACGACTACTTATCCTCAAAATGTACCAGCAGTTTTCGCTATTACGCCAAGTTCAAAAACGGCTTATCTTTCAAATCCTGCTGTTGTACCGGGTGTTGCCACGGCCTTAACGCTTTCTCAAATCATGTTACAAAAATATATTGCCTTGTATGGCTGGGGTGTTCAGCAAACCTGGACAGATATGAGGAAATTTCATTACACCGATATTGATCCGGCAACAGGTAATCAGGTATATGCAGGTTTTACACCTCCTACTGGTGTTAATTTAATCTCTACCAATAATAATAAATGGGTGTATAGGTGCAGGCCAAGATTTAATTCGGAGTATTTATACAATATTCCTGAGTTAACAAGAATAGGTGCATTAAATTCTGACTATAATACATACCCAACCTGGTTTACCATACCATAACCTTAAAAAAATATAAATAATGATAAATAAAATAAAAACAGCACTAACCGCACTAATCGTTATTTTGGTGGTGGGCTCCTGCTATAACAAAGATGAATCGGTAACGCTGCTGCAGGCAGATCCTGCTGTAAATCTGTCTTACCTTAAATTTATAAATGTATATACGTCCCCTAACCCTTCTGCAGCTTTACCTGCTGCCGGACCATCGGTAAATATCTTTGTAAATAATGTAAAGATTAATGCTGCAGCCATATCCTATGGCGGACTTTTTCCTGCAGCTCCTGCTTATACTGCAGTTAAGCCTGCAATGGGCACCAATATAAAGGTTATCTTAAACAGACTCACCGGTGGGCCCTTAGCCGGTGATACGCTTAGCAATAAGAACTATGATTTAGCTGCTAATGCCTATACTACATTTTACTTAGCAGATACCATTCCTAATCCAACACCATTTAATCCATTTCTGGTACCAATTCAGGAACTGGTGACCACTGCACCCGTTGGCTATTTCAGGGCCAGGTTTGTAAATATGATACCCAGTGCAGATACGCTGGAAGTATTTTCACCAAGATTAAATGCGGTAATCTTTAAAGGGCAATTGTATAAAAATGCAACAGAAGTTATTGAACTGCCTACTTATTTAGTAAGTGATGTTTTACAGTTAAGAAAAGTTAGTGCACCGGCAACAACTCTTCAAACTTTAAGCTTTTTTCCAACATCATCTAGAGTATATACTATTTATTGCTCAGGGAATATAACAGGAACTCCCAAGGCAAGAGTTTTAACTTCTTTTACAAACAGGTAGATAAACAGTATTCTTTATAAAAAAAGCTTTCCGTAAAATGGAAAGCTTTTTTTATAATCTTTTTTATACCTTTTTTTATCCGAAGAACAGGTAAGCTAAAATAATTGAAGTGATAATACCCACCAGATCAGCCAGCAGCATGGCTCCTACAGCATAGCGCGTGTTCTTAATGCTGACCGATCCAAAATAAACAGCAATCACATAAAACGTGGTGTCTGATGAGCCCTGCAATATACAGGCCATTCGCCCTGCAAAGGAATCGGCGCCAAAAGTCTTCATCGTATCAATCATCATACCCCTTGCGCCGCTACCACTCATCGGTTTAATTAAAGCAGTGGGTAATCCATCTACAAAACGGGTATCGGTGCCTATTGCAGCAAATAATGATTTCATCCCGTTTATAATCACATCAAATGTTCCGCTCGTTCTCAACAAACTAATAGCAGCCAACATACCAACTATATAAGGAAGAATACGGATAGCGGTTTCAAATCCGCCCTTAGCGCCTTCTACAAATGCATCAAACACATCTATTTTTTTATAAAGCGCACCAACAACTATTAAAAAAAACAAAACAAGTATCAGTCCATTACTTAAAATACCCGAAAATGCCTGTGCATAAGTAGGTTCAAGATGTGTAACATATAAAACCAACACCGTAATTAGTGCTGATATGCCCAATACCCAGGCTAAAATAACCGGTTGAAAAACATTGATCTTCTGCTTAAATGACACGATGAACATGGCAGCCATTGTAGCCGCAAAAGTGGCGATCATACAGGGAATAAAAATATCGGTAGCATTTTGAGCACCAAGGCCCGATCTGAATGCAATAATGGTTACCGGAATAAGCGTTAAACCCGAAGCATGCAAAGCCAGGAACATGATCTGCGCATTGGAAGCCACTGTTTTATTAGGATTCAGTTCCTGCAGGCTTTCCATGGCCTTTAAACCAAATGGCGTAGCTGCATTATCGAGGTTTAATAAGTTAGCCGAAAAATTCATCATCATATGGCCGGTTGCCGGATGCCCTTTGGGTACATCAGGAAATATTTTTGAAAAAAATGGCCAGATGATCTTTGATAAAACCCTGATACCACCGGCCTTTTCGGCAATACTTAAAAAACCCATAAACAGGGCAAGGATACCAATTAATGGCAGGATGATATCCATAACGGCGTTCTTGGCTGTTTCAATGATCCCATCTACTTTACGTACCAGTTTTTTTTGAACAGATACATACGTAAAGGTTTTTATTGCAGGGTTAGCCGTTTGGATCATTTGAATTGAATCAGGAGACAGGTTATCCGTTAATAATACCGATGCCCGC
>CANKNL010000293.1 GCA_947483345.1 Chitinophagaceae bacterium
ATCAGCTTGTTTGTTTTAATTACGTTTTCTGCAAATGCCCAATTACCGGGTCAATTACCCGTTAATCTGAAAACATTTAAAGCCCGAGCTGAAAATAATAATAAAGTAAAAATTTTCTGGACCACTGAGTATGAAAAAGATAATGGCTATTTTGATATAGAGCTTTCTGCAGACGGCGTACTTTTTTTTGTTGTAGGTAAAGTGCCAGGTGTAAATCATAATGGCAGCTTAACAGACTATGTTTTTTATGATCATCATGCCGTGAAAGGTATTTCTTTCTATCGTTTAAAACAGGTTGATGTTGATGGCAAATACAATTATTCAGCTATTGAAAGAGTTAGAAACTCAGGAACAGATAACGCATCGGATATGTATCCAAATCCTGCACCCGGGAATGAATTTAAAATTAATCTTTTGAAAAATTGTCCGGGTTATATCAATATTGTGATTTATGATCTATCGGGCCGCTTACAATGGCAACAATCATTCAGTAACAGTAATACGCTCACCATTAATCACCATTTAGCAACCGGGTTGTACACGGTTAAAATACAGGCTAAAGATTTTACAGAAACAAAGCAGCTAATCATTCAGTAATAGTAAAAGTAATGCCATCAGTCTCTCTGCGGCATAACTACCGGTAAACAAAAGGGCCTGCATGATCATTTCTTAGGACTTGTTCACCATATTTATTCCATGCTGCCTGTTCATTTGCAGACTTATTTAACTGTAGGTGATCCGGTATATTTTACATATTTATTCAACCATTGATTTTGTTCCCAAAGCATGTGTAAGATATTTTCTTTTGCGGCATAGCCATGGCTTTCAAATGGTAATTGAACAAAACGAACAGTGCCGCCGTGTCCTTTGATGGCGTTGTATAATCGTTCACTTTGTATGGGGAATGTGCCGGGGTTGTTGTCGGCTTCGCCATGTATCATCAGCAGGGGTGTTTTAATTTTATTGGCAAAACTAAATGGACTCATGGCATGATAGATTTCCGGGGCCTGCCAGTAAGTACGCTCTTCATTTTGAAAACCAAAAGGCGTAAGGGTGCGGTTGTATGCACCACTGCGGGCAATGCCTGCTTTAAATAAATTAGTATGTGCCAACAAATTGGCGGTCATGAATGCCCCATAACTATGGCCACCAACAGCCACGCGGTTAGGGTCGCCAACACCCATTTCGACAATTTTATTTATGGCAGCTTCGGCACTCCAGGTGAGTTGATCAACAAAATTATCATTGGGTTGTTTATCGCCTTCACCAACTATGGGAAATTCGGTGTTATCCATGATGGCATAACCCTGTGTTGCCCAAAATACAACAGACCCGTAGCCGACTCTGGTAAAAGTATATTTACTGCCGCGCAACTGTGCAGCATCGGTAGCGCTTTTAAATTCGCGTGGGTAGGCCCACATCATTACCGGCAGGGGACCATCTTTTTCTTTATCATAACCTTTAGGTAAGTACAGATCAGCAGCGAGGTCAATACCATCTTTACGTTTATAAATAATTTTTTGTTTGGTAATGCCACGCAGACCGGGCTGTGGATCAGAGAAACTGGTAATGGCTTTTGAAGTCCTGTTTTTTAAGTCACGTAAATAATAATTGGGTTGTGCGTCCTGGCTTTGTTTATTGGTAACAATGATCATCTTGTCATAATCCAGTACGTCGGTTACGGTTTCGTAATACGGTTCTTCGCAACGCCAGAGGGACTCGGTTTTTTTAGTATTAATATCAAACGTATTTAAAAAAGGCAGGTCACCTTTTGCTGAGGCGCCATTACCCTTCATAACTATTTTTGAACCGTTTATTACTTTGATCGTGTTGCGGCCATACCTGTTTTTTTCGGTTAAGGGTGTGCCGGGATCATTGTAAGCATCATCAGTGCTGCGATCGATCAGTAAATTCAATGAGCGGTCGGGATTTAGGCTGCTTAGTTTTTGCCGGTGTTGCGCTCTTGAACCTTCGGTTACAAAATAAGTGTTATCCGAAAGCATGATTACGCCGTACAGTCGCATGGCTGTTTTGCAAAGCAATCTTTGTTCACCGGTAAAGGGTGCAGCTAACGTATAGGCTGCATCATGGTAATCCATTTTGTTTTTCATCATACCACTGTCCAGTGGTTCAATCCATTGTACAGTAGAAGGGGTATTATTTAACCAGTTGTAACCACGAGGTGCATTCAATACATTGTCGTTTCCTCTTGGTGCCAGTTCACTGCTGGGAAGTTTGGCAAGTGTTTTCAATACTGTGCCATTCATATCAGTTATCATTAGGGTGCTGTTAAACCCACCTGCCGTAACGAGGTAAGAGAATGGTTTATCAATTCTGTCTACCAATAAATATTTTTTATCCGGCGAGGCGTCTACGCTGCTGTAAATGGCTGCTGTGCCAATTTTTGTTTCTCTGCCGTTTGTATTTTTCACCAGTTGGGTGGTGGCATAAAATTCAAACTGTGTTTCATCAAAAGCTGTTTTAATCAGATCCTGAAAAGTTGCACTTGCTGCCACTTTACCTAAGTTTTGTTGCACCACGGGGCCTTTTGGAGCCAAAGGTTTTTTAGGGGCTCTGGCCAGTGGTTGGTTTACAGTAGTGTACAACAAACTGTTATTGTCTATCCAATTGAAGGATGCACCTAAAACCAAATTGACAGCTGTTTTATTTATTTTTATTGCTTTGTGGGTTTTAATATCTATCACATAAATGTCAATAATCGTATTAGTCGTATTTGTAAATGCAGCTTTATCTTCATTGGGGCTCCATTGCAGGTTGCCGGCTTTTAGGTTTGCCGGTAAGCCCGAAACAGAAAATTCTTTACCAGAAAGTACTTCTTTGATGCTGATGTTGGTGATGTAAGCACTTCTGCTGGGGCCAAAATTGTTTGGATTTATCCGTAGGCCAGCAATACGTAATTCAGGTTGGGCCAGGTCTTCTACTAAAGGCATGCTGCTTCGGTCAAGTATCAGCATAAATTGCCCCTTACTGTTGAAGCTAACGCCGGGAGTGGGTTTGGCCATTACCAGGTCGTAAATTTCTTTCGGCGGTGTTTGGTATTCAATGGCATCCTGTGCAAAAAGGTTGGTGCCTATGAAAAGCCATAAGATGATTAAGATATTTTTCATACGTTAATTTATTTAAAGTTAGTTTGAAATACCTACCCTGTGTTTAATATAGTCGTTTTTGTTAAGTTCATTCAGCATAAACATGGCCAGGTCACCGGCATTAATCCTGTATTTATTTGGTTCAGGCGGGTAATCGGCATTTGTAATATATTGGCCCGTGGGGCCTTCATTACTAATATTGGGTGCACAAACGAAAGTCCAGTTGAGTCCACTCTCGTGTAGCATATCAAATGCTTTTTTATGCTCCATACCCACCGCTTTAAAGGCTGGCGGATATGCATCTTTATCAAGTAACAACGAATTTTCATCTGCATTTAAAACACCCAGCCCACCAATAGCAATGATTCTATTTACACCCGCTTTTTGCATTTGTTTGATAATATTTTTCATGCCCAGGGTTCGCGTTTTATCAGTACCATCAGCACTACCGCCAATGGCAGAGATCACCGCATCACAGCCTGCAATAGCATGGTATACTTCACCCTCATCAAATAAAGCACCTTGTACCAACTTTAAATTTTCTGATTGCAGATAATCGGTAGTATACACATTTCTGCCAAATGCTTTTACCTGATGTTTATTAAACAGAGCCTGTTGTACCAGTTGTTTACCAAC
>CANKNL010000294.1 GCA_947483345.1 Chitinophagaceae bacterium
CTGCATCAGTATAATATAAAAACCAGGAGTACAAAACTGTTTGATAAAATAAAGTGGGGCGACCTGGTAACCGCATCGGGTGCAGCACTCTATGCTGCAAATTCAACAGGAATTGGCATAATTGAAGGAGACAGCCTTCGGTTTCTTTATAAATACCCACCCAAATTTGCTGGCAATATAACCTTTGATTTTACAGAAATAAATCCGGGTATATTAGCTGTTGCCACCTGCGGGGGATTATTCCGGTTTAATACAAATACAAACCGGTTAGATACCATTTTTTACAGAGAAAATATTTGCGTACGCAGTATCTGGAAATATAAAGACTATATTTTTTTTGGCACTTATGGTTCCGGATTTTATATCTACAAAAACAATTTGGTAAAAGCAATGCCTATTGATAAAAATAAATACCTGTTGTACACACACTGCTTTGTACCTGATGACAACGATTTTTGCTGGATAAGCACAAATCGCGGGCTTTTTAAATGCAGTTTACCGGAACTTATCAATGCCTTTGAAAATAACTCAGGCTCAGTTTACTACCATTATTTCGGAAAGAAAGATGGCATGGAAATGACGGAACTGAACGGAGGTTGTACCCCCTGTGCAATACGCTTAAAAAATAAAACGATCTCTTTTCCTACCATGGATGGCTTATTATGGGTAAGCCCTGAAAAATCTTTACCCATATTACCGGATGGAGAAATATTTATTGATGAAATACTGGCTGATAATATTAAAGTAAATGCCGATTCTCTCTTTGATAAAAATTTGTCGGCACAAACACAGGAAATAATTATAAAACTAGGTTTTTCTGCCTGGTGCAATAAGGAAAATATTTATCTCGACTATCAGTTAAATGATACGTTGAACTGGAAAATGATCAATACAGATAACGATGCTTTAATCCGGTTTAATAATCTGCCTTCGGGAAATTATGTTTTACGCATCAGAAAATTAAATGGCTTTGGTATAAATAATTATTCTTACAAACAGATTTCTTTTACCATCAGCACGCCCTGGTATAAACAATGGTGGTTCTATCTTTTAAGCTTTTTATCCGTTATGGGTTTAGCAGGCCTTTATTTACATCTACGTACAAGACAATACAAAATAAGGCAGTACAAACTGGAAAAACAGGTTGCCGAAAAAACAAAGGAACTCATTGAAAAAAATGAAGTACTGGAAAAAAATAATACAATCAAAACAAGATTGATCTCCATCATCAGTCATGATATTGTAACCCCTCTGAAATTTGTTACTGTTGCCGGAAAAAACCTGATAGAAAAAAGACATCTGATGTCGGAAGCGTTGCAGCAGGAAACAATCCAGGAAATGACCAATACCTCACAAGAACTTCAACTGCTTTCCACCAACATACTTAACTGGATAAAGTACCAGAATGAAAACAGGAGGCTGGCAAAAGAAACTTTTAATGTTCATGAACTGGTTAACCAGGTATTAGGCGTGTTAAATTCTCTTGCCAAACAAAAAAATATCCAGCTGATTAATAATATAAATACCAGTTTGGAAATCCACCAGTTTTTTGAACCCTTAAAAATACTGATCTATAATCTTTTAACCAATGCCATAAATTTTTCAGAAAAAGGGATCATTACCATTTCTGCCGAACCGGGAATTGAAACGGTTTTTATCAGCGTGCAGGATGAAGGTGTTGGAATGACACCTGAACAGATCAAAAATATAATGGCCGACCAGTTCATTATTTCATCTGCCAATATTGATAACAGAAAAGGGAATGGGCTTGGATATCTGATCATAAAAGACCTGATAAAAATGATGGATGCAGTTTTACAAATCAGCAGCGAGAAATCCAAAGGAACGATTGTTTATATTCAATTACCGATTGAAAAAAAATAACACCCTTATTTTAATAAAGCATACGCACTTTAATGGTAGCCTTCACTTGACGCAACAATTCCAATGCATTTTTACTCAGGTTTTTATTTACATCCAATACCACATAACCAATGGTATCATTGGTTTTAAGATATTGCCCCAATATATTTATTTTATGCTTACTCAGTTGTGTATTGATCTCGGATAACACACCGGGTACATTATGATGTATGTGCAAAATACGATGTGTACCTTCCTGTGGCGGCAAAGCTAATTCCGGAATACTGTGAGAGCCGGTACTGATCCCCTTTTCGAGGTAGTTAAATAATTTACTGCTCACATCATCGCCAATATTATGCTGCGCCTCTTGTGTACTGCCTCCTATATGCGGCGTTAGCAACACATTATTTAATCCCTGCAAAACGGATGAAAAAGGATCGCCGTTCTTTTCAGGTTCCACCGGAAACACATCCACAGCAGCACCGCTCAGGTGGCCATCAAGCAATGCGTTGCGCAAAGCGTCCAGGTCAACCACTTCGCCCCTGGCATAATTTATAAGTATACTTCCTTTCTTAAAATGCTTTAGGTTGTTTTTATTGATAAGATTTTTTGTACTGGCCATTTCAGGCACATGCAATGTAACAATATCCGATTTCTCAACAACCTCTTTAAGACTTTTACTTTTTTCGGCATTACCCAAAGGCAGCCTGATTTCCACATCATGAAAAACCACTTTCATCCCCAGGCTTTCGGCCAGCACACTTACCTGTTTGCCAATATTGCCATAACCAATAATGCCCAATGTTTTTCCACGAAGTTCATAACTGCCACTGGCTTCTTTCATCCAAACGCCTTCATGGGCCGCCTTATTCTTATCAATAATTTTTCTGATCAGTATGATAGAAGCGCCTATTACCAATTCGGCCACGCTTCTGGTATTACTGTAAGGCGCATTAAAAACTACTACCCCATTTTTGGTGGCCGCTTTCAGATCTACCTGGTTAACCCCAATACAAAAACAACCAATAGCCTGCAATTTGTCTGCTGCATCCAACATTTTTTTGGTGACCAGCGTTTTGCTGCGTATACCTAAAAGATGTACATCCTTAATGGCACTGATCAATTCGGCTTCGCTTAATGCCCCGTTTATTTTTTTCACATTGGCATACCCCGAACTATTAAAATGTTTAACCGCCACATCGCTAATATTTTCTAAGAACAGAATGTTTATCTTGTCTTTGGGATAACTGGTTATTTTTTTTTCGGTCATGATGATAACGGCGTATTTTGCACAAATATATTCTATCTGAAGCTTAAATTTTTATAATGTCATTACCCCAGAAGGCCGTTTACAAAAAACTTTCCGCTTATTTTCTATTTTTAAACTGTGTCTTTTTATTGATCACTTCCTGTAATACGCCTTTTACATCAGATAAAATTCACAAAGACAGTTTAACCCTGATCAATCTGCCTGCCCCGGGTTCTGTTTCGACAGCCGAAACAGAATACATTAAAAGCAGTTGTCAACTTTGGTACGATTCAGTTTTAAAACACCGCGGCTTTAACGGAGGTATCATTGTTGCCAAAGCCGGTCATATCATCTTTGAAGCTTATAACGGCACCGGCCATTTGCCCGGCACAGATACGATTAACCAAAATATGCCACTGCATATTGCATCCGTTTCCAAAACCTTCACGGCCATGGCTGTTTTAAAATTATGGCAGGATGGTAAAATAGATATTGATGATCCGTTCAGCAAATATTTTCCGGCATTTAATTATCCCACTATTAGCATACGCCATTTATTAAGTCACCGCAGCGGCTTACCCAATTACAATTACTTTATGGAAGCCCTGGGATGGGATAA
>CANKNL010000295.1 GCA_947483345.1 Chitinophagaceae bacterium
ATATGCTTCTGTGCTCATAAACTGTTTTTTATAATGCCCTTATAAAATTTATTGTTCTTTTTTCGCAACCATGGTTAATATGGTTGCCACACCGGTAATCTCATCCGTTTCATCAATCATCTCAACCAGCCATTTTACAATACCCTTATCAATATCATCACCACGTTTAAAATCTTCGGGGTTTTCAACAACCCGTTTATCATTCAACAGTTTTTGTTTACAGGTAAACCTGATATGAATCTCACTGCCCGGATAAACGGGTTTAGTAAAACGCAATTCGTCGATACCATAATTCAACAGTACCGGATTTTTGTCATAGCTATTCACAAACAATCCAGCCGCTATGCTCATAATAAAATAACCATGCGCCACCTGTTGTTCAAACATGGTGCCTTCAAAATCGGTTGTTTTAATGTGGGCATAAAAATGATCCCCACTCAAATCGGCAAACTTATCTATGTCATCGGATGTGATCGTTCTCTTATCGGTGATAAGCTGTTCACCCACTTCCAGCTCTTCAAAATATTTGGTAAAAGGGTGTTTCCCCGGATCTTTTCCTTCAGCAAATTGCTGATAAATATTGGTAATAGCTGTTATGGTTGTTGGCGAGCCCTGTATGGCGGTACGTTGCAGATAATGTTTTACACCACGCAAGCCACCCATTTCTTCACCTCCACCCGCACGGCCGGGCCCCCCGTGTACCAATAATGGCAAAGGTGAGCCATGACCTGTACTCTCTTTAGCACATTCATTATTCAAGACCAAAATGCGGCCATGATGAGAAGCAGCACCAATTACATATTGCCTGGCCATTTGATGATTGGCAGTAACTATAGTAGAACACAGGCTTCCTTTCCCCAGTTTGCTTAAGGCTATGGCATCATCCATTTTTTGATATGGCATGATGGTACTCACCGGACCAAAAGCTTCTACTTCGTGAGATGGGTTTGATACATAGCCCTGGGCCGAAAGCCAGGGATACGCATTCATTAACAATATCGGCGACATGAAGGCCCCTTTGTTAACATCAGCATCTACAACTTCCACACTATCCAAACTTCCATAAATAATTTGTGAAGAAGCTAATAATTTTTGTATTTGTCCTTTTACTTCATCACGTTGTGTTTGTCCGGCAAGCGAACCCATCCGTACTTTTTCGTTCAAAGGATTACCAATAGTTGTTTGCGAAAGTGATGTGCTGATTTCTTTCCAAACCGTTTCCATTTTATTTTCCGGAACAAAAATTCGGCGTATACCGGTACAGCGCTGCCCCGCCTTTAAGGTCATTTCTTTTCTTACTTCTTTTATAAAAATATTCCACTCCGGTTTATCGGGCGTTACATCTTCGCCAAGTACAATACAATTTAAAGAGTCGGCTTCCATATTAAACGGCACATTCTCTCTTAAAATAACAGGATTTGATTTTAACATCAACCCCGTTGATGCAGATCCCGTAAAAGTGATCACATCCTGTGATGTAACATGATCCAGCATATCGCCGGCACTACCACATATTAATTGTAATGCACCCTCAGGTAAGATTTTTGATGCAATGATCTCTTTTACTACTGCCTCGGTTAAATAACTGGTAATGCTGGCGGGTTTAACCACACAAGGCATGCCTGCCAATAAATTAACCGCCATTTTTTCGAGCATACCCCATACCGGAAAATTAAAGGCATTGATATGCACAGCTATTCCTTCCTTTGGTACCAATATATGTGTACCCATAAAAGTATTGTTGGGGCTCAGGTTATGACTGTCGCCATCCACACAAAAAACATCGTTGGTAAATTTTCGGCGAAGCGATGCATTGGCAAATAAATTACCGATACCACCTTCAATATCTACCCAGCTATCGGCCTTGGTTGCCCCGGTTTTATAACTGATGGCATAAAATGTATCCAGATGATTTCTTAAATGCAGCGCAAGCGCCTTTAACATATTGCCGCGTTCGTGAAATGTCATGTTGCGAAGAGCGGGATTACCAACAGTTCTGCCGTATTCAAGAATTTGTTTAAAGTCAAGCCCCTGAGTTGTTGCTGTGGCAATGGGTTCACCGGTTACCGCATTAAATAATTGTTGCCCCTCGCCATCACCACTTATCCAGTTGCCTGTTATATAGTTTCCCAGTTTCATGCAATCGTATATTTTTGATCTTCAAAGTTAACTTAAAAAGAAAAGAGGTTTTCGCTGTGCTTAAATTAAACCAAACTGTCTTAAATGATGCGTGACATGTTTATAATGAAATAACACCCATTCGGCATAATTGAGTTCTCCAAAAACAGGATGCATGGTTTTTTTTTCAGTATCCGCATTAAAATAATTCTCGAAATCGGAAATCGCTGATGCCAGTTTTTCCAGGGCCGCTTCCATGTTTGCATACCGCGTTGGAGAAGGCTCTTCACCTATTATATTAACAGGCGCTTTTGTGTTTTCCCTGAACGGTTTATCGCTTAACAAAAATACTTTAAAATGGGGCAACTGCTCAACAGCTGTTACCAGATCGGTTTTTATTTTTCCGGTTGAAACAATAAAAATGGCTGTAACATGTTCCACCATCTGCTGGCCATTCATCTTGCCCCATTTACTAACAGCGGTGGCAGATAAGCTTTTAAATATTGGTAAACAAGCCTTGATTATAAAATCCCGCTTAAGCACGTCCATATCTTTTTGTTTAGTGCCACAATGTAAAACAAAAAAGCACCCCAAAAAATCGGGATGCTCAATATGTTTTGGGGAGAAAATTAGGCTCTTTTATCTATCTCTACACAAAGTCTTTTAAAAATATCATCAACACTGCCTTCCCCCTTTATCATCACCACTTTATTAAACTGCTTATAATAATCGGCAACTATGGCTGTTTTATTGTGGTATTCCACAATGCGTGACCGAATCACATTTTCATTATTATCATCACTTCTGCCGCTGGTTTCTCCTCTTTTTAATAACCGCTTTATCAACTCCTCTTCTGTAACATCCAACGCCAACATCGCGGCAATGGGGGCATTCTTTAATTTTAATAAATTATCAAGCGCTTCTGCCTGGGCCGATGTTCGTGGAAATCCGTCAAATAAAAATCCTTTTGCATCAGGATTGTCATCCAGAGCCGAACTGATCATACCAATCACCACTTCGTCGGGTACCAGGTGGCCTTTATCCATGAAATTCTGTGCCTCTTTCCCCAATGGGGTTTGACGATTTATTTCATATCGCAACAAATCACCTGTGCTCAGGTGTTTTAAGCCGTACTTTGAAATTAGTTTTTCGCTTTGCGTTCCTTTGCCACTACCTGGAGGGCCGAATAAAATAAGATTAAACATATTTAATTACTATCCGTATGAAGTTAGCAAATATAACTTACCCGCTTTAATTATTCTTTACCCGTTGTAAAAAACTGTATAAAAACTTAAAATTTATACTTTTTGTATATAAAGAACTATTTAATCCGAAATTTGTTTAATAAGATGCGAAGACTAATTTATACCACAGTTTTTTTGACCCTGATACTGGCAGGTTGTGCCGGCACAGCCTCAAAACAAAAAATGTTAATCAATATGGACAGCAGTAAGAATAAAAATCCGGTTTTTTCCAAAACAGACACAGCCAAAGTTGAAATCAATAACGAGGAATGGAAGAAGATCTTACCCGCCGATGTGTACAATATTGCCCGTGAAAAAGGAACCGAAAGGGCTTTTACCGGTAAATTCTGGGATCATAAAGAAGG
>CANKNL010000296.1 GCA_947483345.1 Chitinophagaceae bacterium
ATTTCTTTTTGAAAGCATACTGCACTAACGCCTCCTCTTTCTTTTATAACCAGGTTCACTGCTTGCATGATACTTTCGTCATCAATGCCAACGGCAACAATATTATGACTGTCGTGTGCAACGGATGAGGCAATAGCCCCTTGTTTGATACCAAAATTTTTTATAAAAGCTTTTGCAATGGGTGCCTTGTTATACCGGTTAACAACTATAATTTTTAAAATATCATTCGCTACATCGCTTTCATAACAACCATCTTTAATAGTGGGCAAACAAATTACTTTATTGGTTATTAACTGACCGTCCAGCGCTTCAATGGCATATACAATATTTCCAAAATCTGACTTTAAAAATCTAAAATCTAAAATACTTTTTTCATCACAATCAAAATTATTCAGCACGCCCGATTCCTGGCTTACTATTTTGGACTGCCCTTTTTCAGCAACCAATTCCCCGTTAATAAAAGTTTGTACGACCTTGAAATTTTTTAAATCTTCCACCACAATAAAATCGGCGGCATCACCTGTTTGTAGTAATCCAATTTGCATTTTATAATGCTGTACCGGATTAATGCAGGCGGCCTGTAAAACTTTAAATACGTCAATTCCTTTTGCAACGGCTCTGGCACAAAGTAGATTGATATGGCCCTCAGCTAAACTATCGGGATGTTTATCATCACTGCAAAACATCATCATGCGGTGATGCTCATGCATCAGATCTATTAAGGCGTCAAAATTTTTGGCAGCACTTCCTTCTCGAATCAGGATCTGCATGCCGTAGGTTAATTTATCTAGTGCCTCCTCTGCAGTAAAACATTCGTGATCAGTTGATATCCCTGCATCAATATATTTTTTTGCATCATCCCCCCTTAATCCGGGGGCATGTCCATCAACGGGTTTGCCATATTTTTTTGCGGCTGCTATTTTTTTATATACCTGTTCATCGCCAAACAGCACACCCGGAAAATTCATCATCTCACTTAAATAAAAGATCTCTTCTTTTTGCAGCAACGCCTCCACATCGTCGGCATTTAAGGCAGCGCCGGCTGTTTCAAAAATAGTGGCTGGTACACAACTGGGTGCACCAAAATGAAATTTAAAGGGAACCGTTTTTCCATTGGCGATCATAAATTCAACACCTTCCAATCCGCAAACATTGGCAATTTCATGTGGGTCACTGATTGTGCCTACTGTACCATGTACAACTGCCAGCTTAGCAAATTCTGAGGGTACCAGCATGGAACTTTCTATGTGTACATGGCTGTCGATGAAGCCGGGTAAAATATAGGGGCCTGTTGGTTGTTGATCGTGTTGCGTTGGGATAGGGTTAATGGAAGTGATTTTTCCATTTTCAACTTGTACCTCTCCGTAAAAAATATTTTTGGCAGGGATGTCTACAATGTGGCCTGTTATTTTAAAACTGTTCATCATTTTTTTGCGATATTACTACTAATTATATAAAAGGTTAAGGTACATGTTAAATGGAAAGTAAAAAAAGGAATACAGTATTTTTTTATCCTATATTTACAACTAAAAAAGTAAACAATGAAAAATTTAATCATCTTCGGCTTTTTTATCATGGCATTGATTTTTGCTCAGTTTGCACAGGCCCAAACAGTAGACGAGGTAATCAATAAACATATTGAAGCTTTGGGGGGCAAAGAAAATTTAAAAAAAATTCAGAATGTGGTCATGGAAGGCAGCCTTAATTTTCAGGGTACCGAAATTGCTTTAACCTTAACGCAGGTAAACAATAAATTAAACCGACAGGATATTACCGCCATGGGTATGCATGGTTTTGATATGATGACCGATAAAGAGGGCTGGTCATTTATGCCTTTTCAGGGTATGCAAAAGCCAGAACCAAAAACAGCTGATGAAGTAAAAGAAAGTCAGAGTGATCTGGATGTGGCCGGTCCATTAGTAGACTATGCAGCAAAAGGACATCAAGTTGAATTACTTGGAAAAGAAGATGTTGACGGCACAGAATGTTATAAAATAAAAGCATCATTGGCCAGCGGTAAAGAATTGACATTTTTTATAGACCCTTCGTCCAGTATGATCATCAGAACAAAAGATAAAAGAAAAATGAATGGGCAGGAAATGGAAATGCAAACAGATTTTTCTGATTACAAAGCTGTAGAAGGCGTTAAAATGCCCTTCAGTATTACACAACAGTTTGGTACCGTTTTAATTTCAAGCATTAAAGTAAATCAATCCATTCCGGAAAGTGCTTTTAAACACGATATGTAACATCAACTATATTATAAACATAACCCGGCATCTAAAACCGGGTTATTTTTATTAGTGACGTTTATTCATTACTGTTTTTTTGTACTTTACTTTTTATCTACTTATAAAAATCATGTATGAAATATTTAGGCTCATTATTAGTCAGTTTTGTTTTTGTACATTCAGCATTCTCGCAAATCAGTTCAGCCACATTTGGTATGATGGAAGCGCGCCAGATTGGGCCTGCAACCATGGGCGGCCGCTTAACTGCCATTGAAGGCGTTAATCATGAACCCCGAACCATTTATGTGGGATCGGCCGGTGGTGGTGTATGGAAAACAACCAATGCGGGGGTTAGTTTCAAATCAATTTTTGATAAATATTGTCAGAGTATTGGGGCATTGGCCATTGATCAGAAAAATCCTAAAATCATCTTTGTGGGTACCGGAGAAAGCAATATGCGCAATACGGTTTCAATTGGTGATGGCTTGTATAAATCATCAGATGAAGGTGAAAACTGGATAAAAATAAATGGCTTCGACAGTACCGAGCATATCAGCCGTATTATTATTGACCCCATTAATTCTAATAATATTTTTGTGGCTGTACCCGGCCCCTTGTGGAGCGATAGTAAACACCGCGGGTTATACAAATCAACAGACGGTGGAAAAACTTTTGAAAAAATTCTTTTCATCAATGAACAAACCGGTGTTGCAGATTTGGCAGTAAATCCGGTTAATCCTTCTATTGTTTTTGCAACGTCATGGGAGTTCAGACGTAAACCTTTTTCATTTAATTCAGGCGGAAAAGGAAGCGGTATTTATAAAAGTACGGATGGCGGTAAAACCTGGAAGGAATTAGCAAACGGATTGCCGGCAAAGCCATTTGGCCGCAGCGCCATTGCATTGGCACCCAGTGCGCCAGACAATTTAATTGCCATAATAGAAGCAGAAAAAACAGGATTATATATCTCTGCCGATGGCGGCGAAAGCTGGAAGCAGCAAAGCTCTACTGTGAACGTCGTTTCGAGGCCATTTTATTTTTCCTGTTTGGTTGTTGATCCCAAAGATCCAAAAAGAGTTTACCGCCCTGGTTATGGTTTCAGTTACAGTGATGATGGGGGCTATTCTTTTGCTGATGGTGGTGGTAATGTACATGCCGATCATCATGCGTTATGGATAAACCCCAATTATACCAATCAACTGTTTTTAGGTACGGATGGTGGTTTATATATGAGTAACGACAGAGGGGCAAACTGGATGATGCTGCCTGTTCTGCCGGTTTCGCAGTTTTACCATGTAACACATGACCTGAAAGAACCTTACAATGTATATGGTGGCTTACAGGATAATCAGAGTTGGTATGCCCCGTCGCAAAGTGCGGGAGGTATTGAAAACAGTGACTGGAAAAATATTGGTGGCGGTGATGGATTTTGGGTTCAGGTGGATGGCATGAATCCGGATATTGTTTATTCTGAATCGCAGGG
>CANKNL010000297.1 GCA_947483345.1 Chitinophagaceae bacterium
AGAAGATGGCCGATTCTATTCTGGTGCCGTCTTTTAAAGTACAATAAAAAACATGGGTTAACACAAAGGCCGTGTTACCACTTTTACTGCCATAATGCTTATACCGCATTTGATAATCTTTAGTTTCCATGGGTATTTCTAATATTTCGCCGATGGTAAAAAAAACATCTTCATCCAGCACTTCTCTTTTATTTAAGGCCTTTACAACCTGTACATATTCTTTTGTTGTGGATGCAGGTAAATTATCGCTCCACATTTTTTGCAGTTTAGTGCTAAATTTTTCACGATTAAAACTTTCTTTAAAACTACTATCTTCTTTTAAATCAATATGGTTGTAATAAGCTTCCATACTGTATTTTTTATCCGAAAACTTACTCAGCTCTTTAATGAGTTTGGCTTCGCTTGATTTTTTAGGTATTTTGTAAATGAACATCGAGCCTGCCAGTGGGAAAATGGGTGTATGTTGTTTTAATTTAAAGAGTTCGATATTATCTTTCACATTGTCAAATCCCAGAAGGTCCATTAAAAAATCGGCAAGCGCATAGCTATTAAACAACATCATGCTGCGGGCCACATCTATGAGTTTTATTTTGCCATCTTTTATTTCATTATTGGCCTTGGCAAATTCAATCCAGGCCTCATGCGCATCAACAGTGGTATCAGGGATATGAAATTTCTCAATATCTTCCAGTTTTACATAACTGTTCTCATTGATCAATTCATGTGTGGATTGTTGTGCAAATTCAATGGCAATTAAAATTTCAAAACTACTCGCCAGCGGCATTAATTTATTTTCATTGAGGTGGGCCACTACGGTATCGTTGCGGGTCATATATACCGATGCCCTGCTGCGGTTAGCATTAATAAAATTAAAAAATGAATCGGCCAGGGCCGGTTGTAATTGTGCGCTGACAGGGATGCTGAATATAAAAATACAGGCAAAAACAATACCGGTATGTTGTGTACGGCGTAATGATGGGTTGATCATTTTTATTTTTTTAAATCTAAAAGGAAAATCCTTTTAGGCGCTCTAAAAGGTATTCTTCCACATCATGCTTTCAACCGGTTTGTTGATCTGTCCGCTGTATTTGGCATTTTTCTTTTGATTGTACTTAACTTCAATTTCACCATCAACCGGAAAGTAGATCAATTGTCCAATAGGCATACCGGCATAAACCTTAACGGGTTGTTTTACAGAAATTTCTAAAGTCCAGTTGCCGCAAAAACCCACATCGCCCTTGCCGGCTGTAGCGTGTATGTCGATGCCAAGGCGGCCAGTACTTGATTTGCCTTCTAAAAAAGGAACATGGGCATGGGTTTCGGTATATTCTTCAGTTACACCCAAATAAAATTCATGCGGATATAAAACAATGCCTTCATCCGGAATGTCGAAATGTTCAATGGTATTGTGCGCTTTGGCATCCAGTTCCTTATTTACATATTTGGCAAGATGCTTACCCAAATGTACATCGTAACTGTTACTGCCCAGGCAGTCCCTGTCGTAGGGTTCAATTTTAATGGTTCCTTTTCCTATTTCCTCTAAAATTCTCGTGTCACTTAAAATCATGTTATTCGGTTAACTGGTTAATTCGTTAATTTGTGGCCATCAATACATAAGGCTGCAATCTAAAATCTAAAATTGTTTTAATGCCCCTCGTTTATCAACAAAATATTAACGCTGTAACCAGGATTGCGGTTTGGCATATTACCGAAGGGGAGGATTTTTTTCTGGCGCAGGTACCCGTACAGCGGGAGATCAGCCATTGGCATAAGCGATTACAGCATCTTGCAGGAAGGCTTTTGCTTAAAGAAATGGTTCCCGATTTTCCGGTTGACCTGATTCGGATTGCCGACACCAAAAAGCCATTTTTAGAAAACGAGCCCTATCATTTTTCCATTTCTCATTGTGGTGATTATGCAGCTGCCCTGGTCAGTAAAACACACAGGGTAGGGGTGGATGTGGAATTGCTGAATGATAAAATTGAACAGATACAGCATAAGTTCACAAGTGATGAGGAACTCGGAAAAATTAGCACAGCGTTCTGCGGGCAAAATTCAAAATTCAAAATTCAAAATCTAACATTATGCTGGAGTGTTAAGGAATCTGTTTTTAAATGGTGGGGTAAGGGCGTTGTTGATTTTAAAAATGACATAATTATAAAATCAATAAAAGGCTTACCTGAACAGGGTACCCTGCAATGTGTTTTTAAAAATGAATTTGTACTGGATGTACATTATTTATTTTTCAGTAAAAATTTTCTTACCTGGGTATTAACCGAACACTAATCGGTTAATGGTTCATTGGTGCCATCGAGTAAAGGGATATCGCCAATAGAGGCACCCGCAATGCCTTTAACCGATCCATACATGCCGCTGGTGCTGATCAATACTTTTTCAAGTTGTTTTTCCCGCTCTTTCCATATTTTTTCCATTTGAATCCGCTCTTTTGTAATCCCCTGTTTCATGGCCATAAAGCCTTCCATAATGGCTTCTACCTGACCACGGAATTCATTGCCGGTAAGATAATCATACAGCATTTGCATTTTATCACCCCGGCCTTCCTGTGCTTTTTGGGCTTCGTAAACTTTAATAATACCATTGCGGAGTAAATGGGCTACACTGTTCACTTCGGTAAAACTACATAGCCATATACCGTCTTTTTCACCAAAGCGGTCCATGTCTTTTGGAAAAGCCTGTGTTACCAAAATCGCCGCATCGGCTCCCTGATTACGTTTATCATTTTTTAATTTATCAAGCCAGTTATTGCTCCAGGCCTTGGTGCGTTTACTTTCATAAATAATTTTACCGCAAATGGTACCCGAACTGTTTCGGATGATCTGCATACAATCTGCTCCTTCTACACCTTTACCCACTTCTTCAATCATATCAAACGGAAAGTTTTCTTTTAAAATCTCCTCCAGTAAAATTTCCTGGCTTTCACCCTGTAACTGCATGCTGCCCTGTTCACTTTTGCGTTTCAATTCTTCAATTAGCTTCTGCTGCTGCTCCATTTGCAGTTTATATTCTTTGGTCTTCAGATCAAATAATTCCTGTTCACGCTTGATGGCAGACTCTTCGATTTCTTTTCTTTTTTGCAAAAATCTTTTCTCTATTTCAACCTCCAAATTTTTTTGCTTTTCTTCCAATGCATTTTTATCTCTCATTAAATCCAGTTCTTTTTTTTGCAGATCCTGTAATTGCAGACTTTTTAATCTGGTTTCTTCTTCCAGCGATTTTAATTTAGCAGCAGTTTCTTCACCAGCTTTTTTCAGGGCATCATTCAGCAGGAGATTTTTTTGCTTTTCAAACTCGTCCTCTTTTTTCTTTTGCCAGTCCTGCATTTTACCACGCAATTCTTTTTCCATTTCAGTTTTAAGGCTTTCGGTCAATTCAAATTGGTGTCCGCAATTAGGGCATTTAATTTCTGTTCCCATTATATTTTTTTTACAAGGTAATTAAAAATAAAAAGCTTCCCATATTTGAGAAGCCTTTGTGCCCTTTGATAGGCGAAGTACGAACTTCTTGGTAGAAGATTTAAATGATATTTTAAACTACTAAATCAAAAAGCCGATCTCAATGATCGGCTTTGTATGTTATTTCCAAAAATAACATGTGCCCTTTGATAGGCGAAGTACGAACTTCTTGGTAGATGATTTGGCTAACATTACTAATGCATAATTATGTCGCTGTTTATAATATA
>CANKNL010000298.1 GCA_947483345.1 Chitinophagaceae bacterium
AGGTATTACAAAAACACAGGCAAACGCTGCTTTAGATTCTTTTGTAGCTGCAGTTACTAAAACTTTAAAAGGTGGTGGTAAAGTTACATTGGTAGGATTCGGTACTTTTTCTGTTTCAAAAAGAGCTGCCCGTAATGGCCGCAATCCACAAACAGGTGCTGTAATCAAAATTAAAGCAAAGAAAGTTGCTAAGTTTAAAGCCGGTAAAGAATTATCAGCTAAAATGTAATGTTGTATCAAACACATTAAAAAGCAAGGTGCTGGTGTGCCTTGCTTTTTTTGTAAAAACTAACTTTAATCAATATAAAAAAGATAATTATGGGACGTGGTGATATTAAAACAAAGAAAGGAAAAATTTTCAGTGGCTCTTTTGGTAAAACAAGACCAGCTAAACCAGCAAAAAAGGTTGTGGTTGCTGTTAAAAAGAAAGCTGTTGCCAAGAAAAAAGCTTAATGCAGATATCGGATACCTGATCTGTGATGTATGCCAAAATTTAATATAGGCGTAATGCATACATCAGCCAACATACCTTTTTTAAGGTGCCAGTCTATCAATCTTCCAGCTACCCTCATTGATTTTTAAATATTGAATTCGATCGTGCAGCCGATTGGGCCTCCCCTGCCAGAATTCAACTTTAAATGGTTTTATCCTGTATCCACCCCAGTTTGGCGGCTTAGGGATTTCACCATGTTTAAAACGCTCATTATAATAATCAAAAGTTTCTTTAAGCCAGGCTTTACCGGCCACAACCAGGCTTTGAGGTGAGGCCCATGCTCCAATTTTACTTCCATCAGGCCTGCTGTTGAAATAAGCAATATTCTCCGCTGCACTGATCTTTTCTGCAACACCAGTTATTCGTACCTGACGCTCCAGTTCTTTCCAGAAAAAAACGAGGCAGGCACGGTCATTCTGTGCTAACTCATTCCCTTTTTGACTGTTATAATTGGTAAAAAAAACAAAACCTTTTTCATCAAATCCTTTGAGTAATACAATCCGCGCAGATGGCAAAGCATTCACATCAGCCGTTGCAAGTGTCATGGCATTGATTTCATCTAACTCACTTTTTAGCGCATCATCCCACCATTTACTAAATTGTTCAAATGGTGTAACGGAAACATCTGTTTCCAATAAACTCTGCAATTGATAGTCTTTTCTTATATCCGCGATGTTTTTACTCATCCTGTTTTCCTTTTTAAACCACAAAATTCAGTTAAATACATCACATAAAAAAACATCCCGGTAATAGGGATGTTTTTTTTGTAATTCGTTATTTATTTATCTAAGTAACCCTGTAGCAGTCATGCCCATGGCAGCAAACATTACAACGCCTAATATGGCGACCAGCATAAAATAAAGAACAACCATAATGATAAACGCCACAAGCATATACACCACTTTCTTGTCCTCCGGTGTCTTTTTTAACGGGCCAATTCCCAGGTACATCAGATATACGCCATAAGCCCAAGCAGCAAGTGAAATAAGCCATCCGATTATAGGAATAAAGGCTAACAATCCGCCAATATAAGAAGCCGTACCCGAATAGGCAACCAATTGGGCCGATTTTCCCATATCTTTTTCAGATCCGAAACTGGGTGCCAGCATATCTACGATAATAACAGTTATAAAAAAAGCAACTACTGAAGCTATAAATCCTATAACAGCCGTAACAATAAAATATTTTAAGCCAACGCCTCCGGCAAATAAGAGCCCTTTTAATAACGATCCGGCAGCCGCAACAATTGACAGGGGCAACACGTAGCCCATTAATAATGATTGCGTAGTGGCCGTTTCGCCATTAATTACATCCCACTCTGTTTTTGGTGTAAGCAAAATATTTTTTGCTCTTTCAATTAAGTTCATAAGTTATAAGTTTTAGAAGAGTAATGTATAAAATAGATAGCAGTAAAGCAAATCTTTAGACTTATATTTTAAAACAGGATGGGTTATTCAAATTATAATTCCTTCATTAATTTTTGCGTCTCAAGTATGCTTATCCTACCCTTCAGGTTGTCTCTTTCCTGTGTGATATTCTCCAGTTTACTTTCCAATTCTCCTATGCGGCCGGCGATCAGTTGCAGGTTAGAATTGCGTTCATTTAACACTGATAGCTGTGCCAGAACATCTTTATATTGACTCTGTAAATAAGCATAATCCTGCATCAGTTCATTATAATCCTTATTCAAACCAGCCATTCCCGAAAGCTCCTGATGCAGTTCAATTTCCCTTTCTTCTGCGCCTCTGGCAGCCTGCTGTTTTTTATCCAGAGCATGTTGAATACTTTCAATTTCACCCAGCTGACCGGTAAGTTTACTGCGCAAGGCTGTTGTATCGTCCAGTTCGGCCTGTAAAATCTCTATCTCCTGCTCCCGAAGTGCCAAAATGGTATTCACATCTGCCAACTGAACCTGAAGACTTTCATTTGCTGAAATTATTTTTTTAAGCTGCTCATCTGTTAACATATTAATTTGGGTACATTTTTAATACCGCTGATTCAAATTATAGATTTTACTGTCCTAAAACAAAAAAATCAACAGTTATTTGTACCTTTTAAGCAATAATATGCAGCCGGGCAGCGTATTATCACATTAGGGTATCTTAAACCATAAAAGCCCGATGTAAACTATATTACAATTGACGGAAGACGAACTCATACGAGGTTGCTTACAGGAAGATGCCTCCTGTCAAAAGGAGATATTTAACCGCTTCGCCGGCCGTATGCTAGGTGTTTGTAACCGTTATGCCCGAAACAGTGCAGATGCAGAAGATATATTACAAGATGCTTTTATTAAGGTTTTTAGTAAGTTATGCCAGTTTAAGTTTGAAGGATCTTTTGAAGGATGGATAAGACGAATTGTAGTGAATACGGCATTAAAAAAATATGCGTTACGCAGATATGAAAAGGAGGTTGTTGGATATGAGATTAAAGACAGGGATGAAAGCAGTTTGGAGCCATCTGCCTATGCCCATTTAACGGAAAAAGATCTTTTAGTTTTAATAAATAATTTACCCGACGGTTACCGGCTTATTTTTAACCTGTATGTAATAGAAGGTTACCAACATGATGAAATTGCTAACCTGTTAGGCATACAATCGGGTACCAGTAGAAGCCAGTTGGTAAAAGCAAGAAATATGTTGCAGAAACAAATTATACAATTACAAAAAATTGCGGTATGAACAATAGCCGTCAGTTTGATGAACACATAAATGAACAGTTTAATAACTATTCACCAGATGTACCCATGCATATCTGGGAAAAGATTATGGCCGAAAAAGACAAAAAAAGACCCGCTGGTTTTTGGATGTCGTTTTTTAACAGCAGAAATAATTTACTGATACTGGGTTTAATTATTACAATAAGCAGTGGCGGCACCTGGTTTTATTTTAATAAAAACAAACCTTTAAACCCCATACAATCAAATTCTGAAAATACAAATATTGATAAAAAAATGGATGCCGGGCCTGGTATTTCAGAATCGGCACTAACTTCAAAACAACAAATTAATTCAACCGACTTAAATAGTAACCCGCCTTTAGCCGCTGATCATCAGGCAGCAAATAGCAAACCTACTTTGCTTTCAGCTGGTAATATCAAGGCCACTATCGTATCTCCATCTATTCAGCAGGATGATGATAAGTACATGACCCCTCTCACCGGCAAAGGACATAAAAAACGTTATACCGGA
>CANKNL010000299.1 GCA_947483345.1 Chitinophagaceae bacterium
AAAGCTGGCTTAATAAAGCCATGCTTGGCGAACATAAAGCCATCCGCCAAAACCAGTTTAACGACTATGTATTTAATGAAGTGATACCGTTTATAAAAAACAAGACGTCTAACGAAACCCCAATCATTACCTGCGGTGCCTCTTTTGGTGCACTACATAGTATGAACCTGTTTTTAAAACGCCCGGATCTAATCAATGGCGTCATTGCCATGAGTGGTGTTTATGATCTAACTGAATATACCGACGGCTATTTTGATGATCAGGTATATTTAAATAGTCCCATGCACTTTATCCAAAATTTAGAAGATCATGCTATTTTAGAAACCATCCGCAATAGCCAGCACGTGCATATTTTAACGGGCAGTGGTGCATACGAAGACCCTAATGCATCTAAATCCTTTGCAGGACTGCTTTACAGCAAAGGGATCAACTACGAGCTGGATGTTTGGGGTGAAGAGTGGAAACACGACTGGCCTACCTGGAGGGCCATGCTACCGGTTTATTTTGAAACCAGGTTCTGATTTTTATCTGGTATTACACAATAAGAGAATACCTTTTTCAGTTATGTAGGCAGTAATATTCCCTAATAATATGAAAAAGCCAATTCTGCTGTTTGCTATTAAATTTTCGGTGATCCTGTATTTTGCTGCCTGTACAGGAATTGATAAATATACAACGGCCATATCGGCAACCCCACATGTTACAAAAGGAGCCTGGAAAGTAAATTTATTTACCGAAGCCAAAAACGATCGATCCGCTGATTTTGCCGGATATACATTAATATTTGAAACTTCAGGAAAAATTATTGCCAGCAAAAATGGCGAGAAAATAACCGGTAACTGGGCCGAAGATGATATTTTAAAAAGAATGACCATCAATCTGGATACCAATGACCCGGCATTAACAAAACTTAATAATTACTGGGATCTTTCCAAAGTAGGTAAATCTGGTCTTAGTTTTCAAAATACAAAAAACCCTTCTGACAGCCGGTTACAGATCACCAGCTTATGATAATAAAGAAAGTAGTTTTTGTTTATTCGAGTTTAATGAACTTATAAAGCTGTTCCGTATCCGGAGTAGCTTTTAAGTTTTAAGATGTTGTTGATTGGCAATGCATATTGTTTTACTTTTACGGCATGCCAAAAAAATTATTTTTATTAGATGCATTTGCATTGGTTTTTAGAGCTTATTATGCACTCATCCGAAATCCACGCATTACCAGTAAGGGGCGTAATACCAATGCACAGTTTGGTTTTACCAACACCATTATTGAGTTGATCAAAAATCAAAACCCTACCCATATGGCAGTGTGTTTTGATACCCATGCACCAACTGAACGCCATACCGATTTTGCCGATTATAAAGCCAACCGACAGGAAACACCCGAAGATATTTTATCGGCGGTACCTGATATCAAAAGAATTATTGAAGGACTGAACATTCCTGTTATTGCCATGGATGGCTATGAAGCCGATGATGTTATTGGCGCTTTGGCAAAAAAGGCCGAAAAGGAAGGCTATGAAGTGTATATGGTTACACCCGATAAGGATTATGGCCAGTTGGTTTCTGATAATATTAAAATTTATAAACCACCCTATCAGGGCGGTAAGTTTGAAATACTGGGACCAAAAGAAATTTGTGAAAAATGGGATATCGCTCATGTGGACCAGGTTATTGATATGCTGGGTTTGATGGGTGATGCCGTAGATAATATTCCCGGTATAAAAGGTGTTGGTGAAAAAACGGCTTCCAAATTATTAAAGGAATATGGTACGCTGGAAAATATTTTAGATAACGCAGATAAAATAAAAGGCTCTATCGGGGATAAGGTAAGGGCCGGTAAAGAATTGGCCGTGATAAGTAAAAAATTAGCGACCATCATCCTTAATGTACCTGTTGAGTTTCATGAAGAGAATTTTCTGATTAAAGAAATGAACAAGCCCGCTTTAAAAGAAATTTTTGAAGAGCTGGAATTTAAAACATTGGGTAAAAGAATTTTGGGCGATGATATTGATGGTGCACCGGAATCATGGAATAACAGTGAAGGCAGTAAGCCTAAAAAACAAGCTACGGCTCAGATGGATCTTTTCGGAAATATTATTGAACAACCTGAAACTATTGAAATAAAAATTAAGAACGAAGATGAAATAACTGCGGCCGATAAAAACATCAACAATACACCACATGATTATTCGCTGGTACAATCCGATGCTGAAATAAACGACCTAATAAAATACTTGACTGCCTTTGATGAAATTTGTTTTGACACCGAAACAACCGGTATTGATGCCAACGAAGCAGAAATTGTAGGCATGAGTTTTTCTGTTAAAGCCGGAGAGGGGTTTTATGTTTTTTGTCCGAACGATCAGAAAGAGACCGCAAGAAGACTGCAGTTTTTTAAACTGCTTTTTAACGATGAATCCAAAACATGGATTGGCCACAACATTAAATACGACATGCTGATCTTAAAGTGGCAGGGCATTGAGATTGCGGGAAATACGTTCGACAGCATGCTTGCTCATTATGTTATTGAGCCTGATGGGAAAAATGGTATGGATGCATTAAGTGAAAAATTTTTAGGTTACGAACCGGTGCATATTGAAGAACTGATTGGCAAAAAAGGAAAGGGACAGGGAAGTATGCGGGATATAGAACCTGAAAAAATAAAAGAATACGCCGCAGAAGATGCCGATATCACATTACAGTTAAAGACCGTTCTCTTACCAAAATTAAAAGAACGGGAAGTAGAAAAAGTTTTTTACGAAGTAGAAAATCCCCTGGTGAAAGTGCTTACTGCTATGGAGTTTGAAGGGATACGGATTGATGAAGGTTTTTTAAATGTGTATTCAAAAGAATTGGAGAAAGAAGCAAAAACAGCCGAAGAATCTGTTTATGCACAGGCCGGTGTTCGCTTTAATTTAGCATCGCCAAAACAACTGGGCGAAGTGCTGTTTGATAAAATGCAGATAGATCCTAAAGCAAAAAAAACAAAGACGGGGCAGTATGCAACGGGTGAGGATGTGTTGTTAAAACTGGCGAGTAAAAATAAAATTGTAGATGATATTTTAGTCTTCCGCGAATTTACCAAACTAAAATCAACCTATGTTGATGCGCTGCCTTTGATGATCAATAAAAAAACAGGCCGTGTACATACGTCCTATGCACAGGCCGTTGCGGTAACGGGCAGATTAAGCAGCAATAATCCCAACCTGCAAAATATTCCTATCCGCACTGAAAGAGGCAGAGAGATTCGCAAAGCATTTATTCCAAGGGATGCTGATCATGTTTTAATTTCTGCCGACTATTCACAAATAGAATTACGCATTGTAGCAGCCATCAGTGGTGATGTAAATATGTGTGACGCATTTAAAACCGGGAAGGATATTCACAATGCTACGGCAGCCAAAGTATTTAATGTAGAAGAAACAGCCGTAACCAAAGAAATGCGTTACAAAGCCAAGAGTGTAAACTTTGGTATTATTTATGGTCAGGGTGCATTTGGGTTGGCCGAAAACCTGGGCATCAGCCGCAGCGAAGCAAAAGAAATTATTGACAATTATAAAAAGCAGTTTCCCAACATTCAGAAGTATATGGATGATACCATTCATTTTGCGCAGGAGCATGGTTATGTGCAAACCCTGATGGGGCGGAAGCGTTG